>JAUSPC010000121.1 GCA_030655835.1 Pelolinea sp. | reverse complement strand
GGTTTTGAAGCAGCAATTACCTGATGTGGATGATTCTATCCGCTATATAATTCCCGTTATGCTTGATAAAGCTTCTGTCGAAATCGGCCCCTGGAGTGGATACAATCTCTTGGCACAGTACCCTAATACTGTTCCCAATGGACCCGTTCTTCGCTATACTGCGTGCGGGGCAGCACTTCTTCCGCGGGATAGCCGATAAATACAAGACTGAGGGGGAACACATCTTCCGGGATTGCGAGCGTTTCGCGGAGAATATCCATCACATTATCCTTGGGGTAGGAACCGATCCAAACAGTACCCAGATCCATCCCAGCCGCCGCGATGAGAATATTCTCGGTGGCTGCGCTGCAGTCCTGTACCCAAAAGCGGTACGCGGATTGATTGGCTGCGATCCCCAGGTTCGCACAAACTACAATTGCAGCAGCCGCGTTGTATTTTCCATACTGCAATTTTGAGCGCAGTTTACTTAATGTATCTTTGTCTGTGATAACAACGAATTCCCAGGGGCGGCTGTTGCTGGCTGATGGGGCTGCCATGGCTGCCTGCAACAATTGGATGAGTGTTTCTTTTTCAACCTTCTGCTTTGTGAAGATGCGCACACTGCGGCGTTTGAAGATCAGATCCAAAACATTTTCCATTGTTTGTTTTGCCTTTCCCAGATTAAGTGATCAATTTTACATAAATGCTCGAGTTTCCATCGCTGCCGCCCACTTCACGGACCTCAAATGATTTTGGGTACGCACGTATCAACGCGGACAATTGGCTCTGTCCGTATGTGCGGGCGTCAAATCCGGGGTCCAGCTGGCGCAGGTGGTGGCCAAGCGTACCTAAAAATGCCCAACCATCTTCACCAACTGCGTTTTCGAATGCCTGCTTGAGAAGCGGCATTGGATCTGGCGCGGGCGGCTCTTTTGGCGCTTTGGTGGACTTTGTCTGTCCGGTGCGGGTTTTGGTCGGTTTCTTGGGTACGAGATTCTCGGTATATACAAACACATCACAGGCATTCACAAACGGACGCGGGGTTTTTTTCTGGCCGATGCCCATCACAAAAAACCCTTTCTCTCGAATGCGGGTAGCGAGGCGGGTGTAATCGCTGTCACTTGAGACAAGGCAGAACGCGTCCACTGTCCCGCTGTAGAGCAGATCCATCGCGTCGATGATCATCGCGCTGTCGGTCGCATTCTTGCCGATCGTGTAGCGAAACTGCTGGATAGGTTGGATAGCATAGGTGTTTAATGTGTCTTTCCAACTACCCATGTTTGGGGTGGTCCAATCGCCGTAGTTGCGTTTAACGGTGACCGTGCCGTATTTGCTGGATTCAGATAATATCTTATTGATTAAGGATGGCTGTGCGTTATCTCCGTCGATCAGGACGGCTAAGCGGCTGCCAATTTGTTTACTGGGTTCAAACATATTTTTATTTTCTTTCTATATTTATTTAAGTTAATTATACATACTCTAGAGGACTTATTGAGGTCTTGTCAGATCAACTGATGGGTAAAACCGCTGTTCACCAACTTATCGAATGCCTGCATCACAGGATCCGGAACCGTCTGCGAGACTGCAAACCCTTTTTTTGGGTAAACCAGGATGCGCTGAAAATCACCAACCATGATCTGAATGACCATTTTAAGCGGAATAGCTTTGGTGGGATAGGCCTCGAATTCTATTGCAGGAGAAGAAACGGTTATATTCAGGTCTGTCCAGAGCTTACGCGCTGCCGCCCAAACTCTGCGTTCCATGTATGGTTTGTGGACTAAGAGGATATTCTTAAAGGTAATTTCTTTTTCTTCGCAGAGGGCTTTGGAGAACATTAGATTCTCACCTGTGTTGGTTGAGCGGTCTTCTTTAAATATCTTTTCAGGCGGAAGCCCTTTTTCCGATGCTACTGCCGCGAACTGATCGGCTTCGGTCTGCTGCCAGACACCGCTGGTCAGCCGTCCCAGCCCACCAGAACAGATCAGGAGCGGCGCCCATTCATCCAGAACCAATTGTGCCGCACATTCGGCTGTGCGCAAATCGTGGCTTCCCATCGCGATGACAACATCGCTTTTTTGCAGCGGCTGATCCATTTTAAGGTAATTCCAGAGAATCCTGGCGGATGAAAGCGTTTCGGCTGTAAGGTGATTATTTTTCCCCAACTAAAGCCATCCCTGAAGTCGATATATGAAAAAGCCGATATATTCCTTCATGGCGTTGGTTGTTAGGGATAGGTTACTCGCCTGCGGAATGACAGCAATGATCTTGCCAAGGAATAGATCGCTGCGGTTTTGCGGCGTTTCATCTTCTGTGATGGTGAAATCGACTGGTATGGGGATCACTTCTAGCCCCTGTTTCTCGAACAATGCTACCGAGCGGGGCATATGTAAGGCGGAGGTAACCAGCAGTATGCGCTCGATCCCGTTTTCCGCGAGGATGTCTTTGCTGAAGAGGGCGTTCTCATAGGTATTTTGTGACTCAGTTTCAAGCCAGAGCGCTTCTTCCGGGATGCCGATCTCGGTCAGGATGGAAGCCATATCTTCTGCGGGTGTCGTGCTGCCTTCGTTCAGAAAGGAGATATTTCCGCCGCTCAACAGGATATGGCCTGCCTTTCCGCTTTTATACAGGGAAGCGGCATATAGTACACGGTCTCCGGCGCCGTTTACCTCGACGGAAGGACGCGGACTGGCGGCTGGTTCTGTGCCGCCGCCAAGGACGACGATCACATCCGCGCTCGGGATTTCCTGCGGGGATGGGTAGCGCCATTCTAAAGAGCGGGCAAGCAGGTTGGAAAAACCCGTGGTGCTGGACAACCACAAAACCGCAACTGCGGCGATGATCAGCCCGGATCGTGCGCGCGCATTATTTCTTGCTGCCAGGGCGAGCAGCAGCAGTACACTTACCAAACCCAGCGGGTAAACGAATAATGGAAGTAGTTTTGAAAGGAATATGAACATTGTCAGTTAATTTACTTTAGATTGGTCATTGTAACATGAGGAATGACTTTGAGATTGAAGAGTAAAATTAGCGCGTTGTTGTCAAAAAAATATTAAGGACATCATGCGCAACGTACCGTTGTTAGACATTGCTCTGGCAAACCGCGGGGGAGAAAGAACAGGGATCCTCTTTCTGAAAGCGGCCAACCGCATGGAAGTGATCCCATTGAACTGCCTGGTGTTTGAGGATGCGGTTGCCGGCGTGCAGGCGGCGAAAGCAGCCGGGATGAAGTGTATTGCGGTGACTACCACCAATCCTGCTGAAAAACTGGCGGATGCTGACCTGGTGCTGAATAATTTAGCGGAAATGATGACAGACCATATTCTGCAGTTATTTACGAATGCTTGAAAGCAGTGCGCCACGACCATATTTTTTTATTAAAACTAAAACAATGTTATTTGGAACTTTCGTCTATAATTTACGAGGGTAATCCTGCATATAAAAAAATGCGCGAACAGGAGAACTGCGAAATAGAAAATCATGAAACTGGTTGGAAAAAAATAGACCGGAGGAATTAGTTAATATGGATAGTCCATTGAAAGAGATCTATCAAGGTGTTTTGGACGGGGATATGACCCTGGTCATGTCGAGCGTGCAGGCGGCGCTGGATAACAAAGTGACCGCGGAAGTGATCCTGAAACAGGGAATGATGGTGGCGATGGCGGAAGTCGGGCAGCTGTTTGAAGACGGTGAATATTTTGTACCGGAACTGCTGGTAGCAGCGCGCGCGATGCAGGGCGGACTGGAGCTGCTGAAACCATTTCTGGCTGATGAGGATGTGGAACCGATCGGCAAGGTGGTTACCGGGACGGTGAAAGGCGATCTGCACGATATTGGAAAGAACCTGGTCGGGATGATGTTGAAAGGGGCTGGTTTCGAGGTCGTCGATATGGGCACGGATGTGTCATCAGAAAAATTCGTGGAAGCGGTGAAAGAATCAGGCGCGCAGATCTTGGCGATGTCCGCACTGCTGACCACAACCATGGCAAATATGCCCGATACGATCAAAGCATTTGAGGATGCCGGCATTCGCGATTCTGTTAAGATCATGGTTGGCGGAGCGCCGGTGACGGAAGAGTACGCTAAGAAGATCGGTGCGGATGGATATGCACCGGATGCCAGTCAGGCGTCAAAGATCGCGCTGACGTATGTTTCCTAAAGCCGATCACTGAACATCAATCAGCCTGCCGCCGGTAATACGCGGCAGGTCTTCACTTTTAATGGGGAAAACTGCATGGGGCGTTCCAGCAGCGGCCCAGATGAGATCGTAGACCATCAGATCGCGGTCAATATACACTTCCATTTGGCGAGCATGCGCAACAGGCGGCACACCACCGATGGGAAAGCCAGTGTTTTCGCGTACAAAATCCGCATCTGCCTTCTCGAGCTTGATATGAAGCTGCGCTGAGACATAAACCACATCAAGCTGGTTCTTGCCGCTGACCAGGAAGAGGAGCGGCCGCCCAGCGCTCCTGAAAATAAGCGATTTTACAATTTGCCCCAGCTGGCAGCCGACCGCATCAGCCGCATCCTGCGCAGTGCGTGTGCTTTGTTCCAATTCACGTACTTGCAGTTCGAGCCCGAACTGGTCAAGATATTCCTGAACGATCTGACAATTCTTTGATAAAGGCATGTTTTTTTACCGGGTGATGCAACTGGTCGTAAGTATATAGTAAAAAAATCAGGTGATTTGCTAAAAAAATATTGCGATCAACGATTGATGGTTCATCGCTGCTTTTATGCCTCAGCGAATAACCGCTGCCAGACAATTACAATTCGAGTGTCTTATTTTTGGACTGGATTTGACAACCCTATAACTAAAAAAAATGAAGCAGAGCTGTTGAGGTTTAAATATAAAATCAATCAGAACTGTCTTGAATGGATAATAAAAACCGCTGTGAGCTCACAGCGGTTTTTATATTGCAGCGGGGAGGGAGGGATTCGAACCCTCGGTCAAGTTTTACCCCGACAATCGCTTAGCAGGCGATCCCAATCAGCCACTCTGGCACCTCCCCAACTCGACAGGACTGCAGGCGGAGGGAGAGGGATTCGAACCCACGGTGAAGCTTTCGCCCCACACCTGTTTTCAAGACAGGCGCCTTAAGCCACTCGGCCATCCCTCCAATCATCCTGTAGAGGCGGATAGATTTTAACATATTTTACCCCTGTCTGTTCTGGAAATTATTATGGTGTGAAGGGGTGTTTAATCAACTGCAGGGACGATTAAAACGATGACGGATGTATTATCATGCCCGCCATTCTGAAGCGCGAAGTAGACGAGTGTTTGGGACCGTTTTCTTCCGGAACACGATTTCAGAACTTGTGCTATTTCACCCTCCTTCAAGATATCCGTAAACCTGTCACTGCACAACATGAGGGTGTCATCAACTTTAAACGTTAGGCTGTTTTCCAAGTTTTCACGGATTATTGAAATCTTGATCTAACCCAAGGTAATAACGGAAGGTGAAATCACCGATCTTGACCAGATCGCCGTCTTTCAGAACGATGCCGGAGGTGGAAATTGGCGTGTAATTGACCCAGGTGCCGGTATCTGAGCGCAGATCGGCAATGGCCACGGAGCCAGCCGGGTTTTTCTGCAGACGGGCATGGCGCTGGTTGACCGATGGATGCTCGAGCAGGATGGACGCGGATTGCGGATCGCTGCCGATGATGTGTTCCCCATCGGAGATATCAAAATTCCTTTCAACGGAAAGAGGCGCTTTACCGACCTGTTTGAGATATGGGGAGGGTTCATGTTCTCCAGCTGCAGGCGCGGAATAGGTATAGGATGTGCCAACAGGTTCATCGCTGGTGAGGCCGGGGACAGATTGGAGCAGAGGATCCACGGGAGGGCCTGATGCAATTTCATCTGGCGGCATGTGTGCGCGCAGTTCGATCCTGCGGCGCACGCGCTCTCCCGCGAAAATTGTTCCGCCGAGGCCAATGACGGCAAACAAGATCCATCCGCCGCCGTTGAAGAACTTGAAAAACGCGGTCAACCAGGCAGGGTAAAGTGATTCGACATTCACCATCACCACGCGCGGAACGCTGATATTGCGGAACCCGAGGATGTCCTGTACCTCCACCGAAACAAGATGCTCACCGCTGAAAGTGTAATCACCCAAAGGCCAACCAAAGAAATTGAATGGTTCGTTCGTGTTTTCCGAAATCAGTTCCCCATCGACATATAAACGGGTCGCCTCCAGCTGGCGCGAGTAGCCATCTGGAAAAACGACCTCCGCCTGCAGGGTGACAATTCCGGGCTGGAGTTTGCGGCCATTTCCTGTATTGATGTATTTTCGGTTGATCTCGTTGGGAAGTTCGATGAAGACCGCGGACGGCAGGTTGAGATCAATGGAGAAAGGAACCTCTGGTGAGGCGGCTTCCTGGTCGCCGTACGTGACACGAACGCGTACTGTGTGGGCGCCGCTCTTGCTGAGGGATGAAGTGTAGCGCAGGCGGTAGACGCTGCGCAGAACACCGAGGTATTCTTCCGGATCGGGCGCTGCGATTTGTTCTGGATAAAGAAGGAACTTCCCGCCGGTTGAGGCAGCCAGTTGGTTCAAAACGGCCGCGGCAGGGGAGTTGATGGCGGTGTCTGGCGCCATGAGCCATATGTTGATCGGCACACGTGCTTCAAGCGCGCGTGCCTGCATGGCAGTGAGCGCGGGTAGATCTTTGTCCAGAGGAAGAGGTGTGATGTAGAGGATGGACTGCTTGCTGTTAGAGATGAGATTGGGTTTGGCGGCGATATCCAGCGCGAGGCTGAGACTTGCCAGATCGGGTTCGAAGTTGAACAGATTGGGTTTGTAATTCTGGATCTGAAATGTGAAAGCGTCCTTTTCCTGCAGCTTTTCCACCAAAATACCCTCGTTGCTGGTCAGGCTGTATTGGTTGGCGGCAGCGCTATCCAGACCGTTCAGCCAGGAAGCAAGATCAAAGACGACGGTTTCAAAGCGGGTGGGGACAGTCGCATTGGCGCGGTTGCTGAGGGTCGCACCCAGGTTTAAGGCGACGATGGTGTGCAGGCCCGGCTCGAGCAGGAGGGTCTCATTGACCGGGATCTCGAAGCCATCTTCCAATACAATAAAGGAATTCAAATCAAGGCCGGGGATGAATTTGTGCTGCGCGTCATAGGCGTCCACGAAGAGGGTCACCTTGGGAAACTGATCGATCTCGGGCGGATAGAGGATGATGCTGAAGCCGCCCTGCGCCAGAACGGGCAGGGAAAAGGATAAAAGGATACAGGCAGCGAGGGTGAGAGCGAGCGCTCGTCTACCCAATGAATGGTTATTTCGCATTGTGTTTATTGTACCTAGATTTTCAATTCTCATCATGGTGCATGTCATCGCGAAGCACACCCTCGGGGTGTTGCGAGGTTTTCGTAGAAAACCGCGGCAATCTCCTGTATGATCGGCAAATCGTTCTGGAATAGCATGTGCTGCTAATAAAGGAGGAGATCGCCGCGCTTCGCTCGCGATGACAGAATGGGGGAAGAGGGAGATCGCTTTAAAAGAAAAAGACCTCGCAACTCTCCACAGGAGAATTGCAAGCACTCGCGATGACAGAATGGGGGGAAGAGGGAGATCGCTCTGGGCAAGAGGTTGGTTGGGTTGATATTTTTGCAACCCAACATTACATTTTGTTGGGTTTTTCGTTACCTATTCATTGAAAAAATATTTCCAAACGTTAATTATTTTAATGAATAAGCGCTTGCACACATGATCAACCCAACCTACACAACCATTTGTATAATTATTAAGCAGGACCGTTTTTCTGAGTTTGCTACATCAAGCATTACAATAGATATAAGGAAAACCATAAACACAATTGGAGAAAAAAATGGCAGACAAAACGCATAGTGAAGAGATCCATGTTTCGGGTGATGAGCTGATCTCGAAGATCAAGGAACTGGTGCACGAGGGGAATATCCGGCGGGTGATGATTAAAAATGAGAATGGAAATACATTGATCGATATTCCGCTTTCATTGGGTGTGGTGGGTGTCTTGCTGGCTCCGCAGCTGGCGGCAGTCGGCGCGATCGCAGCATTGCTCACGAAAGGCACCATTATTGTTGAAAGAGAAGATCAATAGATGAAGATCAACGCATTATGTGTGTACTGCGGGTCGAGCCCGGGGCGGTCGCCTGCTTTCCTCGCGGCTGCTCAGGAGTTGGGAACCGAGATCGCCAGACGGGGAATGAGGCTGGTGTACGGCGGGGCGTCGGTTGGGTTGATGGGCGAAGTGGCGCGGGCGGTTCTTGCGGGCGGCGGGAAGGTGACCGGCGTGATCACCCAGACGTTGGCGGAGCAGGAAGTGGTTTTTAAGGAACTGGACGATCTGATCGTGGTTGACAGCATGCATAAGCGCAAAGCACGCATGTTTGGGCTGGCGGATGGGTTCATCGCGATGCCGGGCGGATTTGGTACGTTTGAGGAGTTATTCGAAGTGCTGACCTGGGCGCAGCTGGGTATGCACACCAAACCGTGCGGGCTGTTGAATATAGAAAATTATTTTGCGCATCTGCAGACCTTTTTGGACCATGCGGTCAGTGAGATGTTCATCCACGCACCGCATCGCGAAATGGTCTTGTCCGCATCCACAGCGGGTGACCTGATCGATCAGATGACGGCTTATGATAGGGTGCCTGTCAAAAAGACCGACTGGGTGCGCGCGATGGGCAAGACATACAAAGAATAAATCTTTTATAACCCAGTGCTGAATTATCCTATTGAAGGACTGCTGGTAAAGCTAATTGATTTTCATACAAAAAAGTCTTTACAAAACTTGATCAGGTAAGGGAAAAATCTGCATAAGGATAATTTAACCTGATCAAACGCGGCGTGTATGCAGACTGAAAGAAGATCAATTGATCTGGATATCAAAGATCCGGTAGCGCCGCAGGGGTTTGGCGCCTAATTTCACGATGGTGTTGTTCATGAGCGCGTTGTTCTCCAACACATAGTTTATTTCCATGCGCACATTAGGGCTAAAACAGGATTCGTATAGGGCGCGGTAAAGAAGGCTGTCAATTGCCTTTCCGTGGTATTCAGGGATGACACCCAGCGCGAACATGCGGTAGTGGGTAAGTTTTGGCAGTTCGACCAGAAGTTTGAGCCAACCAAATGGCAGCAGTTTGCCATTGATCCGTTTCAGGATCTGATTCACATCCGGCAGGGCAACCGCAAACCCGATCGGTCTGCCGCTGCTGTCCTCGGCAAAGATGACCGCTTTTTCATGCAGGATGGACTTCAGATCATGCGCCATTGCTGCTGCTTCCGCGTTGGTGACAGGCGCGTAACCCCAGTTGTTGGCGAGACTTTCATTGGAAAGAGTAATGAATTTTGCCACATCGCTGTCATATTCTTTCATGTTGAGCGGGCGCACGCGAACACCGTATTTCTTAGCGATACGATCGGTGAGCTTCAGAATGCGTTCCGGGATCTGATAGCCGTCGCGCGCATCAATGACATACACAAGCAGGTCTTTGGTCTTTTTAAGTCCATACGCGTCATAGTGGTTGATATAGTAGGGGGGATTAAAGGGGGCCATGATGACTGGCTGCGGTTCAAATCCTTCAACCACCGCGCCCCATTCCTGTGAGACAAAGCTCCACGGGCCGCGCATGACGGTCATTTTTTGCTCCCGCAGCCAGGAGCGGGCGGCATCCAGGAGCAAACGGGAAGCGGCTTCATCCGGCGGGCATTCATAGTAACCAAACAACCCGATCGGTTCCTTCCAATATTGGTTGGCGAGCGTATCAATGAAGGCAGCGATCCTGCCAACCACAGCCCCATTTTCTTTTAGTAGGAATAATTTGTATTCACAGTGGTCCAGAAAAGGGTTCTTGGCGGGATCGAATTGATCAATCAATTCACTCTTTAAAGGGGGCACCCACAGAGGATCGTTTTTGTAAATTGTGAAAGGTAGATCAATAAAATCTTTAACATCTTTTTTTGTGACCGCTGGGGATATTCTCATTTTTTTACCTGCACGTAAGGTTGCTAAGATTATATAATAACAATTACGAATTATATATTTAATGAGGAAGAAATCTCGACGGCGATTTCGATCAGGATCGCAGTATATCCTGCGGATGGGAAGAATGCAGATACGCTGATCGACGCGATTGACAAAGCGTTGTATCGAGCCAGAACAGCCGGGCGCGATCGTGTGCGGATATATTGAAGTTATATTTTCAAAAACATTAAATATTTTTCAGGGTCAATAGGAATTATTGAGTCAATAAAACAGATAACCCTATTCTACATACGTAATTATTAAATGATAGAATAATAACGAGGTAAATCCGATCGTGCAAAATCAATTCCCTGGTTTTACAATAGCGTATGCGGTTTCAGTCGTGTTATGTTTTTTGTCGGCTGGAATGGCCTGGAAGCGGCGGAACAATCCCGGCAGTATTCCGTTCGCTCTGTTAATGCTGGCATTAGCCGCCTGGAGCTTTGCCACGATCTTTGAAGCAGGGGCTTTGACTGTACCTCTAAAAATATTCTGGTCGAAATGGCAATATTTAGGTATCACGGCAATTGCCCCCCTTTGGATACTATTTTCGGCAGAGTACACGGGAAAGAAAAAGATCCTATCCAAGAAAATCCGCCGATACCTGTGGGTCATTCCTCTTACGACACTATTCCTGGTTTTCACAAATGAATACCACGGCTTGGTCTGGGCAGAGGTAACGATATTACCTGATACAGTGAATACCGGATACTATGAACGGGGGGCCGCGTTTTATATCCATACCGCATTCAGTTATGCGTGTCTCCTATTTGGAACTATCTGGTTGATCAAAGATTCCCTTTCAAGTGAAAAAAACCGCCAATTCCAATCGGTGATCTTCATCTTTGGGGTGATCGTTTCCTGGATGGCGAATGCTTTGTATGTTTTGCGATTGCTCCCGGCGATTGAGTTTGATATTATCCCCCTTTCGATCAGTTTTGTTGCACTATTAATGGCCTGGAATATCTCACGCTATCAGCTTTTTAATCTTGTACCGGTTGCCAGAGATGCCCTGCTAAATAGCTTAAATGAGGGGGTAATTGTTATTGATCCGAACGATATCATCCTCGAAGTGAATCCGTCTGCTTTGGAGATCGCAGGGTATCAGGGGCCGCAGCCCGTGGGAAGATTCATTTGGGAGGTATTCAGCAATTATCGCGATGTGATCGAACAATTCCGGGATGTAAATGAAATAGAAACAGAGCTGGAAATACCGGGAGATCCGGTACGATTCATTGATCTGCAAATCTCATCAATTGAACAGAAAAAAGAAGAAATGTCTGGGCAGATGATCATACTTCGTGATATTACAAAAAGGAAAGAAGCAGAAAAGATCAGAAAAGGACAGCAAGATTTTGCGGAAGCAATAGCGGATACGGCAGCGGTCATCAATAGTTCGTTAGATTTGAACGAGGTGCTGGATAAGATCTTGGAAAACGTAGCGAAAGTAGTCCCGCATGACGGAGCAACAATAGTTTTAGTTGATGATCTTGGATTTGGTAAATTCGCTGGTGTAAAAAGTTCAAAAAAATATGGATCCATGGACACACTTCTTTCTCTTGATTTTAATGTGATGGAGATGAATAATTTCAAGAAAATGTCTGCATCTCGTAAAGCGATGATCATCGCAGATACACTCGAAGACGATAATTGGGTGCATAATATTGAGGAGAGTGAATGGATCCGTTCATATTTAGGAGCCCCTATTTTTCATCAAGATAAATTGCTTGGTTTTATTAATTTGGATGCTGGTACACCAAATTTCTTTAAACCTGAACATCTCGAGCGGTTGGAAATATTTGCCAACTATACGGCGACTGCTTTAACAAACGCAAATTTGTATTCTGAGGCGACTTTTCATGCGGAAGAGATGGAAATTCTGTATGAGATCAGTCTGGCGATTGCCGCAGGGGTTGGGCTCGAACAAACGACCCAGGCAGTTTTTCGACAATTGAAGAAAGTAATCCCGATCGATCTGTTCTATCTGGCGTTGTTTGAATCGACGGAAAAGGTTTTATCGTATTTCATGTATCAGGGAAATGGTGAACGGATCGATATCAAACCGTTTCACCTGTTCCAAAAACAATCTCTGACACGATTTGTGATGGAAAAACAGCAAACTGTATATATCCCAGATTTTGATTCAAAAGATTCTATCCTGAAGGAGGATGAGGTAATAAAGGTTGCTGGTTTTGAGAATCGCACAGTGCTTGGAATACCGCTTATCTTGCGTGGAGAGGTGATGGGTGTCCTTTCCATGCAGGCAGCAAAACCAAACGTTTATGATCATGATCAAATCCGTTTGTTGGAAACAATTGCTCAACAAACAAGTATTGCGATGGATAATGCCAAGTTGTTTGAAAAAATGCAGGCGATGGCGATCACGGACAGTTTAACCGAATTATATAACCGGCGTTATTTTTATATGGTCCTCGAAAATGAAATTGAACGCGCTAAACGATACCCATCTTCTTTGTCCCTGATCATGCTGGATATCGACCATTTTAAGCGGGTGAATGATAAGCACGGACATTTGGCTGGGGATGAAGTACTGCTGTCGTTTTCAAATGAATGTAGAAAACTTCTGCGACAATCAGATGTGATGTTTCGGTATGGGGGTGAAGAATTTATGATCCTGCTGCCTGAATCGAATAAGGAAGAAACGATGAACGTGGCAGAACGTATTCGCAGCGCTATCGAGGAAACTGAATTCGGAACAAAGAAAGGGATGGTGAAGATCACCACAAGTCTCGGCGTTTCAGAATTTAGTGAACCGAGTGAATTCATCGAATCTGTTGACAAAGCCATGTATGCTGCAAAAGAAGCGGGAAGAAACTGCGTAAAATATTTCTCAGAAGTTTAAAAAATACATTTTAAATCATTTTGTCTATGCAGAGATTTCATTGGCGGGATCTGCTCAAACTGGGGCTGTACGCCATCCAAATCCATGATCCAATCCGCGAAAGTAGCATAAACGGTTGCCGACAGAAACAAATATGGCATTGACGTGAAAGGTTTTATGATCGATTTTTCACGAGTGGCAAAACGCAGAAATGCAGTTGTGACACAAACGCGTGAATTTATCACTGAATAATAAAAAAAATCATGTGGATATTTATCTGAGGGAAGGTGAGATCGTTGATGCGCATACACTATTTGTCAGAAACGGAAAATTGGATGTATGATGGCAAGACGATCGAATTGGAGACAGAAAACATTTTGATCGCGACTGGATCAAAACCGCTTATCCCGGAGTTCGCTGCTCACCCCACCTGTTTGGAGATCATCCTCTCAACGCTTGATCTGGCTCTGGATAAAGCAGTGGATTTTTATATCTAAGAATGAAAAACCTTTTCAACACGCAGGCACTTGTTTAAAAGAATGGGTGCCTGTTTTGTTTCCCTATACTGATTGATTTTCTATTAGAATATAACATTGCTGGATATGAAAAATGAAACCTAATCCTCCGGGGAGTACAGAAAAATGCGCAGATCGAAATTGATTTCGTTAGCTTTAATCTTAGTTCTAAATGGATGCAGTCAGATGCCCCTGCTGTCAGGGTTGATGAATGCTTCATCAGAGGATGCAGCAAAAGAAGGGGATCTTCGGGATGATTTTTCTGACAAAAAGAGCGGATGGGAAGAGATACTCATAAGCGAGGGGTCGGCCGGGTATATCAAAGATACATACCAGATAACGGTTAATCATCCTAACACGGACATTTTTACTACGTTCACAAAGACATTTGTCAATAGCGAGGTTGTGGTTAAAGCGGTTCGAACTGCAGGTGCAGATGATAATAATTTTGGCGTGATCTGTCGATATCAGGACCCAAAAAATTTCTATGCGGGACAGATCAACAGTGATGGGACTGCGGGAATATTTAAAATTGAAAATGGAAAATACCAATTAATTGGAAATAAACACATGATACCAGTACCTGCCATTCTGGGCGGAAACGGGAAAAACGAGGTCCGTTTTGAATGTATTGAAAAAACCCTGACGCTGTCGGTCAATGGCGTGCTTGCTGACAGTCAGGAAGATGACACATTTAGATCTGGAGAGATTGGATTGATCGCAGGAGTGCTGGATGGGGATTCAGGTGTGTTTCAATTTGATGATCTAACGGCCACCGCGCGGTAAATTTATTAGCGATGAAGATAAAGCGTGAGGAAAGTATGCACCAAGACGGAAAAAAATTAGTGGTATTGTTCATTGTGGTCGCTGTGGCGGTCAGCGGCTGCCAGACAAAAGTGGAAACACCCGCTGAAACGCCTGCTCAGACAGCAGGATTATCATTGCCAACAGAAACTGTGCGGGTTTGGGCAACCATCGCGTCGGATTCAGTGACCACCCCATCACCCACGCCAACTGCAAGGCCGATCAGCTCCCAATTGCAGGGACGGATCGCATTTCATTCTGACCGGGATGGAAGTTTGGAAATCTACGTAATGAACGCGGACGGCAGCACGGTCAGCCGCCTGACCAATGATCCGGCTGTGGACGTCTTCCCCGCATGGTCTCCGAATGGTGATAAGATCGCATTCACATCTGATCGGGATGGATATCCAGATATCTTTATCATTAATCCAGATGGAACCAACCTGACCAAGTTGACCAACTCACCATCCAATGACGCGCTTCCTGCATGGTCTCCGGGCGGCACCCATATTGCCTATGTGTCAGACCGTGACGGGAATGATGAGATCTATACCGTGCGTGTAAACGGTGGAGAGCCGGTACGGTTGACCAATGATGCATCGCAGGACCTGTTCCCTAATTGGTCGCCGGATGGTGAATGGATCATGTTCACATCCACCAGAGATGTGAATTCGGAAATATACAAAATACGGATTGATGGCACTGAATTGATCAGATTGACGAACGAACCTGCGGCAGACTCCAACCCGGTATGGTCGCCCGATGGATCCCGTATCGCGTTTAGTTCAAGAAGAGATGGATTTGCAAATTTATTTGTGATGAACGCGGATGGGACGAACCAGACCCAGCTGACTTTCTATAAATCCATTGTAGAAGTGCCGTCCTGGTCTCCGGATGGATTGGAGATCGCATTCGCTTCTGATATGGAAGGCAGCCGAGATATTTTTGTGATCAGCTCGAATGGGGCGGAGTTGAACCGGTTGACCAACAATCTTCAGGAGGATTTCTATCCATCCTGGTCGCCGCAATTGAGCTATCTCGAGGCGTCCATCAATGAGCCAACTGCTGCACCGGGAGGGGTGTGCATTAATTCAGATGATCCGCTGTATGGATTCTCGCCAGAAAACCCGATCAAGATCGGGTTTGATCCCCGCGTAGAGGGTACTGAAGAGAGTGCGTGTTTGCCGTGGCTGTTGGGACCGCAGGGACAGCCTGTTAGCACCGTTCTTATTGATGAGGTGAGAATCGATGACACTAAATTATGCCAGGTATCCGTGACCTATGAGGGACAGGGCTCGGCGGGGGATATCATGTATTTTGATGTGTTCAATTTTGAGCAGCCAAAAGCGCCTCAGGGATATACCTGTGGGTCACCGGTTGAATACCTGAAAGCTGTTACAGCCGCGCTGTATTGACCTGAGACCCTGCGAAACCCTTACATATCTTTTTCGTACATCTATATATAAAAGGAGAATCGCAAATGAAAAGGTTATATAGAGATAGATCAGATGTAATGGTGGCTGGCGTATGTAGCGGGATCAGTAAATATTTAGATGTGGATCCGACCGCGATTCGGTTGGTTTTTGTGTTATTGTTTTTTATCGGTGGAGGCGGGTTATGGATCTATCTGGTCCTATGGGTCATTATGCCATTTGATCCTGGCCATGAGCAGGGCGTTATTGAGGTTGAGCCTGAGGGAAAAAAAGCACCGGAGCCTAAAAAGATCGCTCAGCCAAAACAAGCTGCTGAGAAAAAACCGGTGACAACGAAAGCGCCCGTAAAGAAACCAGATGAAAAAATGTCCGCTGAAAAGCCGACACAAACCAAGAAACCGACGATAAAACCTGAATCATCTGAGGAAAAATAGAGAAAATTATTACAGAGACCCATGGAAAAAACCTGTGGGTTTTTTATTTAATATTGTTCTTTTTTTCCTGTTTTTCCTGATACATGCGGGCGTCAGCTTGCTTGAACACATCTGAAAAAAGATCGCCTTTATTCAATATGCCGCATCCAATGGAAAGGCTAATTGGGAAAGCCTCATTTTTAGACTGATTATGGGCGCCGATTTGATCAAGGATGCGCTGCTTGACCTGCTGTGCAAAATCTTCATTGACGTTCGGAAGAAGAATTGAAAATTCGTCTCCACCGATGCGGGCGACCACATCCTCGGAACGAATACAATCTTTCAAAATATTCGCGATCAGCTGGAGAGCAACATCCCCTGCTTGATGCCCGTACTCATCATTTATTTTCTTAAGGTCATCAATATCACCAACCAGGATACTGATGGGGCGCAATCTACCACTTTCCATGCGCGTCATTTCTTCTTCATAGAAAGCCCGGTTATATACACCGGTGGTCATGTCGTGTAGACTTATATAGGAGAGGCGATCTTCAGATAATTTTCGTTCGGTGATATCCATGTTTGAGAAAAGGACCATGTTCCAGGAGTCTTCGAATCCAGGGAGAATTGACAGTTTGGTTATGGCATAGATTTTTTTATCATCCAAACTTTTATAGACCATTTCCCTTTCCAGGGTGGTCTCACCATCTAAGAAAGCGCAAATGATGTCTATTAGGGTTTCGCGTGACTCATCAGTGAGGATTTGACACAGATTTGCCTGAAGATCTGCCTTGTCTTTGGCTCGGAAAAGGAATAAGGATGCTGAATTGAGAGATATTATCTCCCGCAATTTGCATACATTCGAAAATTCTTGGGGATGATCTTCGAGATACTCGCGAATACCCACACCTGAACTTTCCTGTACTTCTAACGCCCACCTTTTCAATTTTGAGCAGTCTTCCAATAGAAGGGCAATTGGTGAATCTTCAAACATGCGCCGAAAACGTTTTTCACTGGTTTGCAGTTCCTCTCTTGCTTGTTTCTCGAGAGTGACATCGCGGTAAAGCCCGAGGACACCAATCCGTTTGCCATTAATATTAATTGGCTCTCCGAGAATCTCCATATCCACGAGAGTGCCATCTTTCCTGCGGCGTTTTCCATACTCGTGCATGGTTTTTCCTGCCATAACACCTTTGGTTATCTTGATCGCTTCATGCTTGTTGTCGGGATCGCTTACGAGATCATCCAAATTTTTACCCATGATCTCATCGGACCGATACCCAAAAATACCCTGAAAAGCCGGGTTGATGGAAACCACCTGGTGTTTCTGATCCAGGGTGACGATCGCGATGGGGCTGTTCTCAACCAATGCCTCATAGAATAATTTTTGCCGAAGGATCTCTTCAGATCGTTCATTTACCAGACGCTCTAAATTAGCTGCCTGGAAAATCAATTTCTGCTGGCGAACGCCTACCTGATATCCGAAAAAGCCAAGCACAAGCAGCGCAGAGTCCATGATCCAAAGTAAGGGATTTTGTTGTTGGACATAAAGAAAGTTTGATAGATTAAGCGGAAGATCAAATTCAATAAGTTCAATGAAGGTTGACAGGAAAGGATAGATGATACCAAAAATAACACCGGCAAGTGTATATTTGATGACTTCCAAATTGTTTTCGATGTTCTTCATAATAAGAGTTTAATTGAACCAATGCCACTTAATTTGCAAGAAATATACAAATCATCAATACTTCTGAATAAGAATTTATTTAAGTGATGTATATATTTTACACGTAAATAAAATTATTGGGCAATATATTTATCAACCCGAAAGATGTTTTACCAATTGATTGATGGTGAAAAAAACCTCTTTTCGAATAGTCTTCAAAGGGATGTTACAATTTATGTGTACCAAAGATGATTTTCCCATCTTGACAAGCCGCTTATTTCGGTACACAATACGGCGGTACTCTTCTGCAGCCAGTATTACCCTGGCACCAGAATGGAGGTAAAATGCAAAAGAATTTTAAAAGAATACTTCTTGGAGCGGCGCTTGTTGCTGTCCTGCTGATCACCGCATGCGGCACTGGTGAACCGCAAGAACCAACCCCCGATATCAACGCTATCAGAACCGAAGCCATTCAAACAGCAATGGTGGAAATGACCGTGCAAGCGGCTCTTTCCCCATCAGAGACGGCCCCACCGCCAACGCTCACCCCGCTACCAACCGCTACCCTTAGTACTGATGCGGCTCAACCAGCGGCAGGATCAGCTTCATCAGCAAGCAGTGGAAGCAGTTCGGGCGGATCATCAGGCACAGCGATCCCAACATCGACACCAGATCCATATAAGTGTAAATATATTTCAGAAGATCCTCTCGATGGTCCCCAACCGACAGGGGCCAATTATGATAAATATTGGACTTTCCAAAATGTAGGCACTGCAACATGGACTGCGAAAGATTATTACATTAAATGGGTTAGCGGACCTGACCTAAGCTATAAACACATCTATAAGATACCCCATGATGTTGCACCATACCAAACAGTAACGTTTGGCATCGATGTGGTTATTCCGACAAACCCCATTTCTGAAGGGATTGCATATGTTGACTATTGGCAGTTAATAAGTGACAATGGAGATGTCGTTTGTAATTTTCAAAATACGATAACTCGGACATATCCACCGCTGCCCACACCAACCCCATAAACAGTTAATGACCTAAAGAAAAACTGGTTTCAAATGAAACCAGTTTTTTTATTAAATATCTCAGCTAGCCAGGATGTTGATGCGTATGTTGAGCGCGTCCTTGATTATGACCTGCTCAACCTTTGCCGGCGCATCTGCTTGAACATTCCGAATAACGAGGAATAAAATCGCTCCCCATTATAGAAGCTATTCTTTAATTTTCATAAACTGACATATTCTCTTTTTTAGGATTTTTGTTTATCATTTTTTACTGAATATTTTTTCAGATATGTATCTATACGGGCCCTATTTAGTGCGCGTTCAAAGTATCTGCCGTCTGGGGAAAGTGCTCGATACTCCGTACTGTAAAGGGCTCTCATCAGGGGGAGAAGCTGCTGACCGTAATGTCGCATGCAGGCCTCCGGATGAATTCCGGGCCAGGAATAACAGGTGGCTGTTTTCCGCCGATTTTCTGATGGGATACTGGCGGGAACTGTTAGATCCCAAAGCGGATCATCCTTATAGAAAATATATTTATCCAAATCTCCCTGTGGAATACCCTCGATCCCTTTGACAACCGGCGGATCTGAATCAAGGATATAGGGATCCACTGAAAGGTCAACAATGATCGCGTGTTCAGGCAAGTGGGCGATCCATTCATTTGGGATAATCGGTTTCGAAGCGTCTTGACGCTGGGTAGCATCCACCACAATATCTGACTGGGCTAACAGGGCGATCATCTGGTCTCTCTTATCGGTGATATTTCGGCTGATGGAAGTGACAATCGAGCCTGGTCCTCCTAATTTGATATGCTTGGAATTCCTTTCCCTTCTTCCCAGCTTGGTGGCGGCGTCCACTGCCTGCTTTCCAACCATTCCCGTGCCGATAACTAACACTTTCCAGGGGGTTCCGTCTTCACGGATCAGATCGGGGATATATTCTTCAAACTGATTGAAAGCCGCTTCAAGGCCGTTCCAGGCCACAGATTTCATGTTCTCGACCAACCTCAGGTTGAAATCATCCATAATACTGTCCAGAGAGATGGCCTTGATGGCATTCTTTTCCATAAAAGCGAGCCTGAGCGGATGTGTGGGGTAATGCAGCATAGAGATCAGGCAGCTGTCTTCCCTTAATAATTTAAACTCATCATCATGGGGAGAGCGAAGGATGAGTACATGATCCTGCTTGAAAATATCACCCCGTTCTAAAGAGTGGATTTGGGAATTGTCATTCTTATAATCATCAAAATAGAAATCCAGGGAATTTCCATAACCTTCCTCGATAAAAACCTCAAACCCGATCTCTGTCAACTTTCGCATAAAATCCGGTAAGAAAACCCTCTTTTCACCCGGTTCTTCCCGCATGATGGGGAATCCGATGGTCACTTTCTCTTTCACAAAATCCTCCGTATAAAAATTATTTTCTCCTACCCCCAATTTGATAACAATGCTCTTCCGATCGCTCGTTCAAAGAAACGCCCATTTGTATTTATCCCCTGCGCTCCACCAAGGTTGATCAACGTGCGCATGATCGGGTTGAGCTGTTGACCGTATACCTGCATGCAATCTTTGGGGTGAATGCCGGGCCATGAATAGCAGGATACCACATGGCGGCGTTGATCCGTATGGGCGAAAGTCGGGATATTTTTGTAGACTGGGTCATCAGGCGTGAAAATATATTTATCCAGATTTCCCTGCGGAATTCCTTCAATGCCTTTGGTGTAGGTTGTGTCCCCACTTTCAAGATATGGATCTACGCAAAGGTCAAGGATGACTGCATGCTCTGGCAGGAATGCCAGCCATTGATTTGGAATGATGGGTTTGGTGGTATCAATCCTTGAACTGGCGTCTACGAGAATATCTGTTTTTGATAACAGTTCGCGCATGATATCTTCGTGGTTGGTAATGTCATAATCAACCGCGGTTACGATCACACCGGGTATATTTTTCTGGGCTAATTGTTTTTGCAGAGGAACACTGCCGTAGCGAACAGCCGCCCTGACGGTGTGGGCACCCAATTCGCCCGCGCCCACGAGAGTGATATGAATCGCATTCCGCTGCGAACTGAAGAAGCCGGGATCTGGATATGTCTTTTGAAGAACCTGAAAACCTGCCTCCATACCGTTCCAGGCGACAGACCGGAAATTCTCAACCAACCGCCGCCCAGAATCATCTCTGAGGGAATCCAGAGAAATGCTGTTCACCCCGAGAGAGCGCAGCAACGCGACCCTGGGTGCCTGGGTGGCATAGTGGAGCATGCTCATCAGAGAGCTTCCTTTTTTGAGCGCATGCAAATTTTCAACTTTTGGGCAGCGCAGTACCAGGACAAGATCCTGCTGATAGGTATCATGGTTGGATACAAAGGATACTGTGGGCGCTGCATCCGTATATATTGAATCATCTAATCCCATCTGTGCACCGTACCCATGTTCTAAAAATATCTGTGCTCCGTTTTTTTCCAGGTGGCGCACAAAATTTGGCAGGAAACTCCGCTTTTCTCCCTGCTCGAGGTGCATGAGCGGTAATCCGATGGAAATCTTTTGACTGTCTGTTGAATTCATATCATTTTTCCTTTGCGGAATATTAAGGAGGGAACCAAAAACAGCCTTAAACCGTTATATGATTATAGGATAAATCACCGGAGGGATAAATGCGGACAAGTCTATCCATCGTATTCATTATCTGGTTTGCGGTGTTGACCGTTGGCTGCGGAGGAAAGCAATCGCCCATGCCAGAAGATTTTGGTCTAAGTTTTAATTGGAACACGGGCACGCTGCCGCCTCAATACCGGTACGAGTATGTGATCACCATTGGGCCTGGTATGCAGGGCGAGCTTGATTTTATCCCCGGGTATGAAGGGGCGCAGGATTCCGAGCGCTGGGTGACTCCTTTTGAGATCAGCCGCGAGGAGCTGGAAAACCTATATGCTTTTATCGCTGATAATGATCTCTTGCGTGCGCGCTGGAACACAGGCCGCGAGCTTATCGGCGGAAGCACGACTTCTTTGATCTTTACTGCGTTTGGAAAAGAATATCAGGTCCCAAGTATAAGTGAACTGGAGGGCAAGGATAAGCAATTAGTGGAGTCAGCGATGGATGCGATCCGCGGGGTTGTACCTGAAATGATCTGGGAAGAGATGAATGACCGCCAGGTACAATACGAAAATAGTTTCAAGGATTAACTGGAAATGGAAGTAAATCTCAAATCCTAAAAAATGTACTATCCTCTGACCTTATGTACTCCCGAATTCATCTGATAAATGAGAGATGATTTTTTCTAAAACTGAAAATATACAAAATCAACCACATTGGCTTCTCCATAAAAACCAAATATAGTTATTGAAAAGAACAATGTGTAATAGACTGCCCATCGGAGCCAGGTGGGCTGCTTATTCAGTAGAGCCAACAGATCGTGTTTGTGCTGCAAGAATTCAACGATCAGCAGTATCACCAGGGTGAGTGTCATCATCCAGAAGTCTTTGGCATCCAACCCCAGACTGCCATCTGTAAATATCCACGCATTCTCTGCGGAAATCCTATCAAGCATACCAATAGATCGTATTATTTGCAGGGCTTGATCAATCGAATTGGCTTTGAAAAAGATCCAGGCGAAGCAAACCAGCCCAAAAGTGAACAGGACTTGAATTGTTTTATGTCCCAACGCGTCGCGGTTGATATTTAATTTCTTGACCATCTTGTCTCTCATTTTTTGGGTGAGGATCTCAATAGTCTGGTATACCCCATGCAGCGCCCCCCATATGACGAAGGTCCAGTTTGCCCCATGCCACAACCCGCTGATCAGGAAAGTTATCATGACATCAATACCCATCCATACCGCGCGCGGTTTCCTGCGGCGGTGTTTGTAATTCAACTTTAGGAAAATATAGTCTCGCAGCCAATTGCTCAGGGAGATATGCCAGCGCCGCCAAAATTCAATAACGGATCTTGCAAAGTACGGCCGTTCAAAGTTCTCAACCAGTTTGATCCCCAGAATGTTGGCGCTGCCGATGGCTATATCGCTGTATGCCGAAAAATCAATATAGATCTGAAATGAAAATGCAAGCACAGCGGCGATCAGTTTTGGGCTTTCGAAATCCCCGGATTCCGAGAACACCGTATTTGCCACAACAGCCAGCCGATCCGCGATCACGATCTTCTTGAATAATCCCCATCCGATCCGCACCAGACTATCCGCAAATTCTTGATACTTGAAAGGGATCGGGTTCAGCAGTTGAGGTTTGAGATGGTTATAACGTTCGATAGGACCGATCAGCAGCTGCGGGAAAAAAGACACATATAACGCAAAATGGCCAAGATTGTTTTCTGCCTCAATTTTCTTGTTGTATACATCCAGCAAATAACTGATCACTTGAATTGTATAAAAAGAAATGCCGATCGGATACAGCAGCTCGATCCCGCGGAATGTCCACTGGAGACCAGCTGCTGCCGCGGCGGTGCTGATCGAATCAAAGAAAAAGTTCACGTATTTGAACAAGATCAGGATAGCCACATTTATAAACACACCCACCAACATCCAGATTTTCTTGAGCTTATCATCCTGATCTCTGGCGATCATTCGTCCGGCAATAAATGAGATCCCCGTACAGATCAGGAGCACAGCTAAAAATCTGATATCAGAAAAACTGTAGAACACATAACTGGAAATTAATAACCACACCCAGCGCCATTTTCTGGGCAGAAGGTAGTTCACGATCACGATCACAATGAAAAATAAATAGAAAAGGAATGTATTAAAAGTCATGTGCACCCCTGGAAATGATCATTATTCTTATTCAAGGACAAGGTCAAATCCTCCCCTGAGGTAATAATTACCGGCGGGATTGTGGATGACAATATGGATGAAGTAATTACCGGTTGGTTCTGGTAATGTGAAATTCAACTTGTTTTTTCCCTTTTCTTCAATTTTCAAGATAGATTCATTGTTTAAAGAAACATTCCAGGTAAAATTCACATCTTGAATGGTTTCAACATTTTCAGGGATCAGGTTTAGAGTGATGGTATCCCCTTCCTGCACGAGTGTGTAATCACGGAAAAAATAGCTCTGGTAGTACGCAAGCATATCCCGGTTTATACCAATGTTCAGCTGATCCGCTAAGATCTGTGCGGTTTCTACGGTGGCGATGATCGCGCCAAACTGGGTCATATGCTGGTCATCACCAAACCAGAGCAAAGATCGATCTTGATCCTTTAGTAAGGTTTCGTAAGAAATGTCATATCTCTCGATCAAATCGACTGTCTGGTCTCTGCAATTTTCGTGTTTATTGATGTACTGCGGGGCTTCGATAAACAATAAACCTTCCGAATCTTTCCGTGAAATTCGCAGAATATCTTCAGTGACAGATAAGCGCTTTTCTAGATCAGGTGTCGGGCAGGAAGCGATCGCATCAGAAGATTTTGATGGTTTCTCATGGGGGAGGAGCGATTTCAGGTAATTTTCATACCCTTGGTGCGGCAGATCCACGTGCCAGCCGGCTTCCACTTTATCTTTGATGGCCTGCACCTCATCCTTAACGCGGGAGATGAGAAGACCAGGGTTCTTCCAATCCGCGTGATTGCTTGTGTATGGCAGATAAAATTTCAGAAGATCACCATCTGAAAAGAATTGATGGCTGTATATCAATTTTCTGAGGCTGAACGGCATTGAGTAAAAAAAGGAAAAATTCCAGGGTTTTAATTCTTCTTGTGTCAGACCGGCATAAATTGGAAATGTTTCCAGCACCACCATCTTTGGATCCTGGTAGCGCAGCACTTCCTTGTACTCATAGATCGTCTGGTAGATACTTTCACCGGATGTGTTCACATGAATGGAGCGCGTCCCTAACAGCTTATCGATTATTTCCGGTATGAAAGTGGTTTTTGAATGGGAGTTTCCCATGAAGACAATGTCAAGAGAATTCTCGGGTATTTCTTGATAAAAATATGGCCAGAAATTCCCGTTCTTTTGATCGCTGGTCTGACGGGGAATATAACTGAATGCTTGAATGAGGAAAAAAAGGATGCTGAAAAATAAAAGAAATTTACCCCATTGGTTTTGCTTATCTTTGGTACGCATGTCAGTTAATTATAATAACGATTTATGTGATTGAAATTATTCACAAACCGGAGAATGCCTGAAGAATCGTGGCGGATTAATAGGTAGAACCATTATTTTGTTGATTGCTTTAAGAATTCAAATATTTTTGATAAATAAAGCTATAATGAAAAAAATACCCATTAATTTAACTATTAAAGTTATCTGATTCTATGACACTCGATCTTCAACCAGCTACCCCCGATATGGCTCCAGTAGCCTCAGCTCTTATATATCTCACAATGGGAAAGATGGCTGATTATTTATTTGGTTTAGGTAATGCACAAAACGCACAAAAATTACTGACGCATCTTTTCCGAAGAAAATCTAACCGATTCAGTTATCAATTCACAAAAGTTCCTGCATTGTCAAACGAGGTGGTAGGCTTGGTGATTTCATATTCTGGGCGATTGATGAAATCGCTGGAATTTCCAACAGCTGTAAATCTGGTACAAGAAAGAGGTGTTATAGAATTTAATAAATTTATAAAAAGGGCACTTCCCTTATGGGGAGTAAAAGAAGCAGAAAATGATGAATATTTCATCAGTAATATAGCTGTTTTACCAGCCTATCAGGGTCAGGGAATCGGAAAGTTTCTGTTATATCACACTGAGGAGACAGCAAGCAAGCAGGGATTTAAAAAGATTTCTCTAACTGTAGATGTAAAGAACGAGCATGCTTTTAGGCTGTACAAGAAACTTGGATATAAAGTGATCGAAACAATACACATTGATTCTGTACCAGGAAAGATGGAGGCTGGAGGTTTCCACCGTATGGTAAAAATTCTAGCATAAAGAAATGTGATGTTTAACGGCTAGTGGAAACCAGAATTTGAACATGAAAACAGGGGACTGATCTTTATAATCAGCATACGATAGCTGGGATTGGTGGGTTGAAATTCAAGAGCGGAGAAATTTGCAAAAGTGAGGTCACGCATGGATAGATCGAGACTTTTTTTTGACCAAAGCAAACAGGCACGTGTGCAGCTCTGGATAACCTTCTCTAAAAGAGTATATTCAGCCTAACTACCCACAGTCTTGGCCTCAACTGTCTCATATGTATTGAACCTATATACTTGGATCCAAGATATACTTTAATAATATTAGATGGTTAGATGAATAGACTAAAAAGGAGAGTGACAATGCCGGAATTCGGATCGCCTTTTTCGGGCTTAGCAAACGACAGGAAACTTAAACATCAGGAACTCGTCAGAGCAATTCGTTTCATGGTGGCTGCAGAATATGAAGCAATTCAACTATACATGCAGCTTGCCGAATCTACGGACAATAAGCTAGCTATTAAAGTACTCCAAGATATTGCTGACGAAGAACGAGTTCACGTAGGAGAGTTCCTCCGTCTCCTCCATGAGATTGCTCCAGATGAGGAGAAGTTTTATACAGAAGGGGCAGAAGAAGTTGAAGAGGAAATCCAGAAATTCAAAGACTAATCGTAACAGTTGGTTTTTAAATAACCGTCAAACAATCATATCCTCCGCCGCCCCGCCCATGATCCGGCCAGGCAGCCAGGTATGAAAAATGTGGTATTTGCGCGGATATCCAAAGAGCCAATTGAAAAAAGAATTGGGTACATAACACTTTGATTTTATGTGTTAAATTTGTTTTTCGGTGCATCTTCATGCCAGAAGGTTATTAATTAAAGTGGTTGCATTGATGGCAGCTTTGATCAAAGCCTTGAAATTGAATAGAGTACGCGATCACCCTTTTTTCTGTTCAATCATTCCCGTTGAATTTTCATTTATTTTATCGAATCCCATTTGCTTGTCTTTTGAAGATAATTAAAATACATTCTAAAAATATTATTTAAAAAAGAATATTATTATAGAATAGTTCAAGTGATTATGAATTCTATAAACAAATATGTGGAGTGTAATAAAAATACCTTTTGCAAAGGTGAAAAATGAACAAGGTGATTTCATTACCGGTATTAGTTAAGATAAACGCTTTTTGGATCGGATTATCGTTCAAATGGGGAGCAATTCACCCAATAATTCTTCCAGCCTTACTAATTAATCGTATTCCTGACACACAGAAAAATACCTACCTGGGCTTAATGACTTTTTTAGGATTGATTATTGCAATGGTTGTACAGCCTTTTTCAGGTGCCTTGAGTGACAAATGGATTTCAAGAATTGGTAAACGTCCACCATTGATTTTGATGGGAACAATACTAGACCTTGTCTTCCTTGTAATTCTCGGTTGGTCTAAAAGTTTTTTGGGGCTGCTCATCGGTTATGTAGGTTTACAAATTAGTTCAAATATAGCTCATGGTTCAGCACAAGGCATAATTCCCGACTATGTACCTAAAACTCAACTTGGGAAAGCAAGTGGTATTAAAACATTAATGGGGGCATTGGGTGTAATCGTTGCCTCAATAGTAATTCGATTTCTACTTGGATCATCCAGGGTTAATTACCCATTAATCTTTTTTATGATAATGCTGGTGACTGTTTTATCTGTATTCATTACAATTTTTCAGATAATTGTAGATTCAAGAAGTAGTACTTCCGAACGTATAGAATATAAAGTAAAAAAGAGGTTTAACCTCAGGGATCAGTTTCGAATAAACTTTCACGAGCACATTATCTATCGGTGGATGATTATTGAACGATTTGTATTTCTTTTGGGGGTTTATAGTATACAACAATTCGCGCAATACTACATCCGTGATGTAATTCAAGTCAACAATCCTATTCAAGTTACAAGCGGCCTGATGGCTTCTATAGCTTTAAGTTTGGTTATTCTGGCATCAATCAGTGGCTGGTTAACTGATAAGTTTGGTACAAAACGTCTGCAAATTACTTCAATGATTATTATGGGCATAGGTTGTATTGCTCTTCTATTTGCGCGCACAGAACAAATATTATTCTTTGTGGGTATCATTGTTGGCGCTGGTACAGGATTATTCTTGACATCTAATTGGGCTTTTGCAATTCAAATAACACCTGAGAAAGAAGCTGGTAAATACCTGGGCTTGACCAATTTTGCAACAGCCGGTTCCGCGGCATGTGCTCGTCTTTGGGGACCACTGCTTGATAAGTTCAACGGTGCTTGGCCCGGGAAGTGGTATGGTTATTCTGGAATGTTTGTTTTTAGTGCGTTTTGTGCTCTATTTAGCTTTTTCATATTGGAAAAGATGACACGTGGATCAAAAAAAATGAAATGATTTTAAGAATTTAAAGAATAATTAACTGGCTTTTTACTAACTATGTTAAGCCCCCAAACTTAGTACCACTCATAAGTAGACACTTTCGAGATTAGAAGAATATTCATACCAACTTGATAATTAATCAAGTTATCCATTTAATGCTTTTCTAAATGATGGTTTTGCGGATGAAATAATGACCTGCTAATTAAGAGTTATCCTCGATTCACTCTATCCTGTCTATAGTGTCTATTGTGTCTGCAGGGTGGCAAAAGTAGGGGTAAAACTGTCTATTGTGTTGATTGCCTGCCTGCACCCTTTGGGCGCCACCTTTAGGTGGTTTTCATAGTTTCTACTCAGGTCGCACCACGGTTGCACCATTTGCATAAGAAGGAGGGGCAATTTGACGCACTACAATTCAAGCATTTACAGGGTATTTTTTGTTTTTCGTTCAGTTTAATTTATAAATAAGATGACGAGAGAGATTTGAACCCATGACCAAGGGCTTATGAGTCCTCTGCTCTTCCACCAAGCTTCAATACCACCACAGGTGGATATTTTCGTGGATTCTAATACTTTTAGCCTATATATGGCGGTTGTTAATTTTCAATAATCCTATGCTCTATTATATATGAGGGTTAGTTATAAAATCAAAATGAGCTTACGGATAAAGGTTCAATTGCTTGTGTAGCCGCTGTTTCCAAACAGCAGTACAGTATTCATCAAAGTATTAGATTCATTTAAACTAACTTCACCGCCTGATCTTCTCTATTCTGAAAGCCTTCCCTCTTTTACTGATAATAGTACCACTGATTAATCTCCAGATATATACACCACTTTAGGTAAAAATCTTATTCCTTAACCACAAATTCTGACTCTAGCAAGTCCCCTGCACACATCATACAAAATTAAGCTCGTTCAATCTTAATTTGGCTTTTCCTTAGAAAATGCGACATTGTAACAATATATTATTGCTTTTTATCAACATTTGTATTATTATGATAGTACATAATCTAAAAAAGAAATATTATGATTAACAATAGTAAAAGTCGATTGCAGAACCAAATGACCCGCCAACGCAGCCGTTGGCATGAGAGCTTGATGGCAAGCATGCTACCCAAAGAAGAAGTTTCGCATTTCACAGAAATTAATGTTGGGCAGCGGTTGCACGAGCTGCGAACTGCACAAGGACTCTCCATTCGTTACCTGGCTAAGATGAGCGGTTTAAACTTCAATACGCTTAGCCTTATAGAAAATGAAAAAACATCTCCCAATGTCAGTACCCTTCAACAACTTGCAAAAGCTCTACAAGTCCCCGTAACTGCTTTTTTTGAGCAAACTCGCGTTTATAAAGATGTTGTTTTTCAAAAAGTTGGAGAACGTCCGCGAACGATATTGCCACATGGAACACTTGAAGACTTAGGCGCCGGGTTGACTTTGGGAGAAGGAACACCGCTCTTACTCACATTGGAAGCCGGTGCAAATAGCGGACCCGATGTAATTGTGCATACCGGACAAGAATTTGTTTATTGCCTCGAAGGCAGCCTGGTTTATTCTGTTGGAGAAAAAGAGTATTACCTTGATATTGGTGACAGCTTAATTTTTGAAGCCTATATACCTCATCGCTGGGAGAATAGAGGAAATACCTTGTCCCGCTCAACTCTGATCATCTGCCCATCCGATGCAAGCGATCGCTTGGCGGAAAAGCATTTAATGAACAACAGGATAGAAAAGTAAATTAGGAAGAACGCATATCAGATTCAACATATAGGCATTTACATGATTAACATCAAGTTGAGATAAAAATGAACGGAGCGGATGGGTTTAATTTTGGTTATTTGGCCTTAGAAGGAGACAAATAATGGAAGTTCAGGTAAACAAAGAGTTATGCGATGGTTGCGGCAACTGTATCTCTATATGCCCAGCCGGAGCTATTTCCTTGGTGAATGGTATTGCCGAGATTGATAAATCTGTTTGTACTTTGTGTCAAAAATGCGTGAAAGATTGCCCGGTAGGTGCTATTTCAATTGTCAAGCTACCTCAAATCGTGGAAAAAAAATCAATTCAATTTTCTGAAAATTTAGAGGTTATTGAGGCTGAACCAATTTCATCATCGGCCCAACATTCAATTTTTTCAATAGTGGCCTATATGGGTTCAAAGATGATCCCCCGTTTGATTGATTTATTTTTATCTAAATATGAGCAGCGGTCTAGAGAAAAATTGAAACCTATTGATAATCATTTACATAAAAATATAAAGCCCCAATCCAATTCTGGAAGACAAAGACATCATCGTCAGGGGAAAGTTGGGCGCAGAAAGTGATGAAGTTCTGTATTCAAGGTTTTTATGTTTTGATGCTTTATTTACTGCATCTCCCCCGATAAATCATCACAAAAACCGATTTAACATAAATGCAACTAACATACAAAAAGAGCGGCACAAAAAATGAACGAAAAGAAAAATAAAGATTATAAGAAACCTCAAAAAAAGATCCTTAAGGGAACTGCTAAAGAATATAACGATATTCAGAATGTGATTGCAGTCATGAGTGGTAAAGGGGGCGTAGGGAAATCTTTTGTGACCAGCCTGTTGGCAACCGCACTAGCGCGTGAAAAGTATCACGTAGGAATATTGGATGCAGATATAACTGGTCCGAGTATCCCTAATTTTTTTGGGCTTAGCGGGCCGGTAATGTCCGAAGACAAAATACTTAATCCACTTCTGACCCACCTGGGGATTAAAGTGATGTCAATGAATTTACTTCTTCCAAACAAAGACCAGGCCATTATTTGGCGCGGACCAATGATTAGCAAGGCAATTACCCAACTATGGGGTGATGTGAAGTGGGGAGAGCTTGATTATCTGCTGATCGACCTTCCGCCAGGCACATCAGATGCAGCCCTGACTATCATGCAGTCTCTTCCTTTGAGCGGAATTTTAATGGTGACTACACCACAGAATCTTTCATCCATAATTGTACGTAAGGCAATCCATATGGCGCAGCATGTGGGAGTGCCGATCATTGGAATTATTGAAAATATGTCTTACTTCGTCTGTCCAAACTGCGGCAGCCGCCAATCCATTTTTGGTGACAGTCACACAAAGGAAGTTGAAGATGCCGCTGGAGCTCCTTTGATAGCAGAGCTTCCTATCAATCCAGCCACTGCCGCTTTATGCGATCAGGGCAAAATTGAGAATTTTGAATCAATCGGGATCAATAAAATACTTGAGACGCTGATCCAAAAAGATCCCACTGACCCTTTAGGAGGTAATTAAGTAATAAGTCTTTGATCAGACCTGAGGAATAGATAAAAGTGTAAGCCAAATATAAGGAAAAATATATCTTGAATGAAATAAATCATAGATCGCTGATAGGTAAAAGAATTGGCATATTTGGTAAAGGAGGTGCGGGAAAGAGCACGGTTACTTTTCTCATTGCTCGGGCGCTTAAAGAATGCGGTTATGCCGTTATCGTATTGGATGCTGATTCCACTAACCTGGGGTTACATCGCATTTTCGAGATTGAACAACCACCTAACCCATTGATGGATTACTTTGGTGGAACCGTTTTTAGCGGTGGCCTTGTCACTTGTCCAGTAGATGACCCTTCTCCATTGCCTAAGGCTAAAATTGAGTTTGAAACACTAAGTCAAGAATTTTACGCCCGCAGCCCGCAAGGGATACTGTTCTTTATCGCGGGTAAAATTGGCGATAAGGGCCCTGGTGCTGGATGCGATGGTCCGGTTGCAAAGATCGCCCGTGATTTTCGAGTATTGATAAAGGGGCAGTTACCGATAACGCTTATAGATTTTAAGGCAGGGCTGGAGGATACTGCTCGCGGGGTGGTTACCAGTTTAGATTTGGCCATTTTCGTTTTAGATCCCAC
>JAUSPC010000108.1 GCA_030655835.1 Pelolinea sp. | reverse complement strand
AAGATTTTGCTTAATTGTGGTCATCGTCATGCGTGAAAGCTGGATTGCACGAACGACACCGCGCAGATCACCGCTGATCAGAACGACCGGGGCAGAGGCCATTGCCACATCCGCGCCAGTACCAAGGGCTATACCTACATCAGATTGAGCCAGCGCTGGGGCGTCATTGATTCCATCACCAACCATAGCGGTAACCAAACCCTGGCTTTGAAATTTTTTTATTTCTGCTGCTTTGTCGCCGGGCAAAACCTCGGCCAGAACCTGATCGATTCCCACTTCCCTGGCAATCGCGCTGGCGGTATGTTTATTATCACCAGTCAGCATAGCAACCTTGATCCCCATCTCATGTAAGCGTTGGATCGCTTCTATTGAGCCTTCTTTAACTGTATCTGCGATAGCCAAAGTTCCTGAAACACGGTCATCAACGGCTATCATTATGGTTGTTTTACCCTCCCTTTGAAGTTGGTTGATCACTGATCTAAGATCATCGATATTAAAACCGCGTTCTTCCATCATTCTTGGGCTGCCGACAACCACAACTTTTTTATCGATCTGTGCTTGAACACCAAGCCCAGCGGTTGCGAGGAAACCCTCGGGTTCGGCCAATTTCAGGTCCCTATTTCCTGCCTCAGCAACCACTGCCTCGCCTAAGGGATGTTCCGACGCTTTTTCAACAGAAGCAGCTAGCTGTAAAATTTCGTTTTCCGTCATTTTCGGATCATGAACAATAATATTCGTGACAGACGGCTGGCCGCGTGTGATCGTACCGGTTTTATCGAGGACAATCATCTTGATACGGCCTGCGTTTTCGAGTGCTTCAGAAGTCTTCAATAAAACGCCAATCTCGGCGCCCTTACCAGTACCCACCATCACCGCGGTCGGTGTAGCCAAACCCATTGCACATGGGCAAGCAATAACAAGAACTGAAACCATGTTTATTAGCGCACGCGTGAAGTTGGTTATATCCGAATCGATCGGCAGTGGCGGTCCAAATAGCATCCATAACCCAAAAGTAATCATTGCCAGCACGATAACTGCGGGGACAAAATAATTTGAGATTCGGTCAACCAATTTCTGAATCGGGGCTTTGGAACCTTGAGCATCTTCTACCAGGCGGATAATCTGAGCCAAAGCGGTCTCTTTACCGATCTTGGTTGCTTCAAACTTGATAAAACCCAACTTGTTAAGAGTTGCGCCAATAACTGAAGCACCCGGTCCTTTTTCTACTGGAAGACTCTCACCAGTTAACATGGATTCGTCTATCGAAGAACGGCCTTCCAACACAACTCCATCAACAGGGATCTTTTCTCCTGGCCGCACGCTGATCACGTCACCAACAAGCACTTCATCAATCGGCACTTCCATCTCTTCCCCATTTCGCATAATCCGAGCCGTCTTGGCGCGTAAACTCATCAATTTTTTAATGGCCTCACTCGTCTTGCCCTTAGCGCGGGTTTCAAGCAATTTACCGAGCTTGATAAGAACGATGATTACGGCAGCAGTCTCAAAATAAACATGGCCAGAAACCAACCCCAACATGACCGGGATCGAATATATAAATGCGGCGGAAGTTCCCAGGGCGACCAGTACATCCATATTGGCCGAACTATTTCGCAGGGATTTATAAGCGCCTACATAATATTGGGCGCCAACATAAAATTGCACCGGCAGGGCAAGTGCAAACATCACCCACTTGATCCAGTTGGAATGGGCGATTGCCATCGGTAAAAATCCCAGATCTCCAGCCATTGCGATACTAAAGAGCGGGATAGAGAATATTAAACCGATGATCAAGTGGCGTTTCTGCTGAGAAATTTCATTTTGGCGAGCAAGCGCTTCAACATCCTCAACTTCCTCCCCTGAATCTAATACAGTGAATCCTGCGGTTGAGATCGCTCGTCGTATTTCACTCTGGCTTACCAATGTGGGGATATATCGTAAAAAGGCATGCTTAGAGGACAGATCAATTTTTACATTTCGAACTCCCTCTAATGCTTTAAGTAGATCTTCTAACCTTTGGGCATCTTTTTCGTTTTTAATATCCTTCAATGTCAGGTCAGCCTCACCTTCGGCAATCCCATAACCAGCATGCTCTATTCGGGCTACAAGATCATCAATTGTTGATTCACTCGGATTGAATTCAACAGTGGCCCGCTCTGATGAAAGATTCACCAAAGCGCTCTCCACACCGTTTGCTTTTCTCAAATTCCGTTCAACCGTCGCAACACAGTTAGCGCACGTCATTCCAATAATAGGTAGATTAATTTGCTTTGTAGTCATAGGTTATTTTTCAACCTCTGGAGGAAAATTTATCTCCTTAAGTGCTGTTACGACCATTTCTTCGGTCGCTGGAACATTAAAGTCAACCTCAACACTCTTCGAATCCACGTCCGCTCTTACCCTGCTGACGCCTTCAATTTCACTCAATTCCATTTCAATTGTCTTGGTGCAGTGCCCACAGTTAATTGAAGGTACTGAATACTTTGCTGTTTCCATTTTCTTGTCCTTTCGTTTTCTAACCTCGATAAAATAATCAACTTCTTGAATAGGTACTTATTCAACAATCACAGTAATGGGCTCAACCATCCACATCGAACATGATATTTGGTAGGTTCCAGCTGTGGGTGCGATAAAATCAACAACATTTAATCCTGGTTGAAGCAATATGATCTCCGGGTATAACCCTCTGGCATAAACAGCTCGCGCGCAGCCGATTGATACGTTATCCGTAATTTCAAACCTGGTCGGAATTCCCGCTTTGATTGTGATGATTTTTGGGAAATATTCAAAACCTTTTACTTCCATTTTCATAACTTGGCTTTGAGGGACACTATCTTGTTCCAGGGGGACAGCAGCCTGACTATCAACTTCAGCGGTAGTTAATGACACTTCTGGTACCTGTGCTTTCACACTACCCAAATTTGGAATATTTAAGATCCCAAACTGGGAATTAATCGTAATAACAGCAAAAAAGAGTATCAGAAGTCCGGAGAGAAATCTGAAGGAAGATGAAAATCTGGGGTTCTTATAAAACTTCACACTTGAAAAACTTATCAGGAGTAGGATAGGAAGCGTTCCGAGAGCAAACGCTGTCAAGATAGAAAGTCCTCGGAAGAAACTCCCGGATTCCAAAGCTTGTGTCTGCACAATGAGGGTATAACCGCATGGTATAAAAAAAGTGATTGCCCCAAAAATAATTGGCATTAAGTTATTTTTTATCTTGTTCTCTGCCGTCACTGAGCTGACCATTCGACCGGCGTAATTTAGTGGAATCTTCTGAAATAATTTCACACCCAACATTTGCATACCAATTATGAACATCAGGATAGAAACAAGAATTGTAATTACCGCGGACGCTCTCAATGAAAACTGGAAAACTCCACCCAGAGCGCCTAGTAGACCGCCCAAAACAGCGAAAGTGACTAATCGCGAACCATTGAATAAAAGAAAGGGCAAGAAACCTCTTTTCTTCCTGATACTATTCTTTCCAACCCAACTGTCCTGCACGGATAATAGCAATCCCCCCACCAATGCAGCGCAGCTTGAAAGACCGGCGGTGATCCCAAAAAAGAAGAAAACTGTTAAGTTCGAACTAGCATCCACATAAAACCTTGAAAATAATTGGGATCTATTAAATGTGAGGAATAAAACGACCACTAGAAGAAAAATAATCACTACTTGTAAAATATTTATTAAAGAGAGGCGCTGTGGTTGTTTTTGTATTTTCTCAGAAAAAGAATAGCCATTTTCTTTTAACAATTGATTAAGTTTATACACTGAGGGTATTGCTTGGAACGATTCTGCTTCAATCACGATCCGAGATTTGGTCAGAGAAATGTCAACTTTTTTTATTCCCTTTATTTTTCGAACAGTCCTTTCAATAAATGTCTCACAAGCCGGACAATGCATCCCCTGAATGAAGTATGTTTTTTTAGCCATTTGAAATTCTCGCTCCTGTTAAAATGGGCCTTTTATTTATAGGTATAAATAGCGATTAATTCATCAGTGATCTTTTGAAAATCACCGTTTTTCGCTTGCTCTACAACACAGGATTGAATATGGTCAGCCATTATAATGCTATCCAGTTTTTTTAAAGCTTTTTGCACTGCCAGAGATTGGTGGACAATATCAATGCAATATTCATCCTTATTGATCATCCGTTCAATAGCTTCAATATGTCCCTTAATAATCTTAATTCTGTGCATTTTTTGATCTTTTGATGTCATATCCTATCCCCTCCATAGGGACAGGATATATTATATGGTTCATTTGAATTTTGTCAATCCATGAAGAGAAAACCTGGCGAGTAGGAGTCAATTACTCTCATAAGAAAAATGGACTATAGATAAATAATCCTGATATATTAGTATGGCTGATGGGGAATAGAACAAACTGCTCAACGAGCGGGTGGAATAACGCATATGCGGCGGTCTTTTGAGTTATAACCCCCATATATGTGACGCACAAGGGCTTGTAACTGTCCAGTGGAGAGTTACAAGCCCTTTGTCCTGAACTTACTATTTATGAGTTATCTTCGATTCACTCTATTGCGTATATAGTGTCTATTATGTCTACAGAGTGACAAATGGTGGGGTAAAACTGTCTATTGTGTGATTGCCTGCCACCTTTAGGTGGTTTCTATAGTTTCTACTCAGGTTGCATCTAAGAAAGCGTCTGTCAAGTATTTTTATATAA
>JAUSPC010000095.1 GCA_030655835.1 Pelolinea sp. | reverse complement strand
GTGGGGGTGGTCCTTGAATCCATGTGTATTTTATAGCTTCCCACGCTAGTTTTCCCCACACGCGTGGGGGTGTTCCTTAGCGGTGTTCAGTTTATCTTGTGCGATCTACTGTTTTCCCCACACGCGTGGGGGTGTTCCTGCTGGTAGTGCAATTCCAAATATCATTTCATTTCGTTTTCCCCACACGCGTGGGGGTGTTCCGTGTATGACAAACTTTTTTCTTATATATACATATGGTTTTCCCCGCCTTACTCCCCGCTCCCCAACCGCTTCGCCTCCTCCACCCCCAACTCCACCGCCGCCTTGCCGATAATATCGCTCAACAACTCGACCATCATCTCTTCTTGCGAGGTTGGCTTTTCCGCTTTCATCGAAGTCTGCAGCCCCGACGTGCGCAGCACCGCCTGTGCCGCCCGCACCCGTATCAGAATATTCTCCTCCCGCATCGCCTCCCGCAGCACCCCGATCGCCTCCGAGACCAGCCCGCTCAGCTCGTCCTGGTGCTGTTCATGCAGCGCCTTCCGCCGTTTTGCCAGCAGGGCGCGGAAATCTTCATCGTGATTGCGCCATGTGTTGATCGTCTTCCGGGTCACCCGCACTCGGCTTGCGATCTCCCCATCATTCAACCCGCACATCACCAAATTGATCGCTAATTCTTGTTTGTTGTTTACCCCGTCCTTCTTAATTCCCACACCGCACCTCTTTTCTGATTTCCCTATAGAATAGAACAAATGGACTAAAAATACAACCTGTCAAAATAGGAAGGGTGGCTTCGTTTCTGGAACGAGTCATGGGCGTGTTTTTTCTGATTGTCACCTTTTGTAACTTTTTGTGATCTTCTGTTATCAACAGGGGTATCCCCCGGCTATTATCCTCACCTGAGTCCACTCTGGATGGTCCCCGAGGGTCCTTTCTTCTTGGGGTTGATGAACAGCTCTTCCCTTTTTGAAACGCTTTTTCCCAAAGCGTGGTGATAGAATTAGGTTTCAATTAATACCTTACAGGAGCAGAGCAACCATTATGAGTACAGATAAGAAAGTCCGTGTAGCAATTGTTGGCGTGGGCAACTGCGCTTCTTCGTTGGTCCAGGGAGTTGAGTTTTACAAGAATGCGAAAGATGATGACCGTGTGCCGGGTTTGATGCATGTCAATCTGGGCGGCTATCATGTGCGCGATATAGAATTTGTCGCGGCGTTTGATGTGGTCGAAGGAAAGGTGGGAGTAGATCTATCGGAAGCGATCTATGCGTTCCCCAACAATACGATCCGGTTTGCGGATGTGCCCCATGTGGGTGTGACCGTGTCGCGCGGGATGACGCATGACGGGATCGGAAAATATGTCGGTCAGATCGTCAAGAAAGCGGAAGGTCCCACAGATAATGTGGCTCAGATCTTGAAAGATACCAAGACCGATGTCCTGATCAATTATTGTCCTGTCGGGTCTGAAATGGCAACCAAGTGGTATATGGAAAAAGCGTTGGAAGCGGGCGTCGGTGTCGTGAACGCGATCCCGGTTTTCATCGCCTCCTCTCCTTATTGGGCGCCCCGTTTCACCGAGAAAAAGCTGCCCATCATCGGTGATGATATCAAGAGCCAGGTCGGCGCGACCATCCTGCACCGCATGCTGGCAAGTGTGTTCACAGACCGCGGTGTGCATTTGGATCATACCTACCAGCTCAATTACGGCGGCAATACAGATTTCATGAATATGCTCGAGCGCGACCGCCTGGAATCCAAGAAGATCTCCAAAACCGGCGCGGTGACCAGTATGCTGCCTTACGAAATGAATCAGGAAGATGTGCACGTCGGCCCATCAGATTATGTCCCGTGGCTCAAAGACCGCAAATTCTGCGATATCCGCATGGAAGGCACCACCTTCGGGAATGTGCCCCTCAAAGCGGAACTCCATCTCGAAGTTTGGGATTCACCAAACTCTGCCGGCGTGGTGATCGACGCGCTGCGCTGCGTGAAACTGGGGCTGGATCGCGGCATTGGCGGCCCGCTGATCTCACCATCATCCTACTTTATGAAAACCCCTCCCAAGCAGTTCAAAGATGAATTGGCGCATGAGAAAACAGAGGCTTTCATCAAAGGCGAAGACGCTTAGGGGCGGGATGCAGGAGGACTGCGTTTTCTGCCAGATCAGTGATGGCAGATTATCCGCACAGATCGTTTATCAGGATGATGAGATGACCGCGTTCTGGGATCGCCATCCCGCCGCGCCGGTACATATTCTCATCATCCCCAATAAACATATTGATTCATTGAATGAAGCGGAAGAGGGGGACGCGGCGCTCTTGGGAAGATTGATGCTCAAAGCTCGCGAGATCGCCGAAGAGCAGGGCGTGCGGGAAAAAGGTTACCGACTGCTGCTGAATGTCGGTAAAGAGGGCGGACAGTCCGTATTTCACCTGCATGTGCACCTGTTTGCCGGGCCGCATCTGATGGCGATCCACGGCTGAGAGGCAGTCAGGTATGCCCCAAAAACCAACCGCATACAAAACTCACATAATTCTCTTATCCATTCTGCTTCTTTCCGCCTGCGTACGCCCGGACAACAGCCCATCCCCTTTTGATTCACTAATTACAGATGAACCACAGGAAAAGGCGCTGCCTGATAGTCCTGTTAGCGGACCGGATTTCTATATCATTCCCGACTCTGAGCTGGTATTCAGTCCATCGACGGTTGGGTTCTCTATTCCTGACACGATCTCCCAACAGCATGGATTTCTATCTGATTATGAAGAGCTGATCGATGACGACCTATTCAGCGGCACAGAGATCGTGGACCGAGTCAGTCGTGAATATTCTGTGCATCCGCGTCTTCTGCTGGCAATCTTAGAGATGAGGAGCGGGTGGGTAAGCAGTTCTAATGGCACAGACCTTTCACCCTATCCCATATACTCGGACGCATCCTCATTAGCGCCGCTCTTTACCCAGCTCTCCTGGGCAGCGGATATCCTCAACCGCGGTTTCTATTCCCGGCGGGTCGGGGGATTGCCGGTGATCTGGACGACGGATGGGGTCGAGGTGCATGTACCTGATTCCGTGAATGATGCGACAGCTGCGGTGCAGTATTTCCTGGGGCAATTAATGGGTTATTACGACTGGCAAGCCGCGGTGGGGCCGCTGGGTCTATTTACGCAATACGCGGCCCTATTCGGTAACCCGCACAGTTTTGGCGCAGCCACGCTTAACCCTGTTGGTCTTTCCCAACCAGAGTTGTCGCTGCCATTCAGCGCGGGTGAAAGTTGGTTCTTCACCAGCGGCCCGCATTCTGCCTGGGGAACTGGTGCGGCATGGGCGGCCCTGGATCTGGCGCCGGATGAGGATGGCATTGGGTGTTTTCAAAGTGTGTCCTGGGTGACAGCGGTTGCGGATGGGATCATCGCGCGCGTGGGAGACGGGATCGTTGTGCAGGACCTTGATGGTGATGGCGAAGAGGGCACCGGCTGGACGATCCTGTATATGCATATCGCGGAGGAGGATAAGGTGGAGGAGGGCGTATATCTAAAGCAGGGCGATCGCATCGGACATCCTTCGTGTGAGGGCGGTCCATCCAGCGGTACCCATCTGCATCTCGCGCGGCGCTATAACGGTGAATGGATCCCCGCAGATCAGAATATTCCATTTGTTCTTTCCGGATGGATTTCGCGTGGGGATGCGGTAGAATATGACGGAAGATTGATACATGGCCAAATCGAGATCGAGGCATCAGGTTTCCCAACGGATGAAAATAAAATTTTCCACTAAACTGTTCCTAATCGTCCTTTTCCTTTGCATTTCCGCGTTATCTTGCTCGGAAATGGGTAGTTCAGGCATTGCAGAAGTGGTTCAAACCACAACCACAGCGGAAACAATCGAAACACCTATCCTAACCATGACACCTACCCCGACCAAAACACCGCCCCCGGATGGGTTTACAGAATACCTTACCAAATCAGGCGATACCCTTCCCGTGATCGCAGCGCATTTTGGTATGGATGCTGCCGATATTATCAGTGACCATGTTCTGGATCCGAAAGCGCTGATTGACGCGGGCACACGTCTGCTGGTTCGGGATATTCTAAGTGAAACCACGCCCTCTGATATTCTTTTTCCAGATGCGGCGGTGGTGTTCTCACCGGAAGCAGTTGGCTTTGATATCCAATCTTTCGCGGACGAGCAGGCTGGTTTTTTGAGCACTTATACCGAGATGATGACGCGCGGCACAACGTTTGCGTCTGAGATCATCAAGCAGTTGGCATTGGAATTTTCTATCAATCCGCGCATACTCCTGGCCCTGATGGAAGTTGAGAGCGGATGGGTGAGTGGTACACCTGAGAACTCCGATCAGACACTCTATCCTTTCGGCTACATCCGCAAGGATCGCGGCGGTGTCTATAATCAGACTGGCTGGGCGATTCGGTATCTTTCTGAAGGCTTTTATGGTTGGCGGGCAGGCACATTGACAGAATTGACCTTTCTCGACGGTACCACGCTGCGTCTCGCGCCTTCCTTGAACGCGGGGACGGCCGCCGTCATGAATTTTTTCGCACAAATGCACACCCGCGCGGAATGGCAGGAACTTGTATATGGTGAAAATGGTATTTCCAATACCTATACCGAACTGTTTGGCGATCCATGGGAGCGGGCTGTGGGGATAGAACCGCTTTTCCCTGCTGGGATCACGCAGCCTGAATTGAATCTCCCATTCCCGGTGAATGAGAAATGGAACCTGACCGGTGGACCGCATTCTTCGTGGGGAAGATACGGCCCGCGGGTGGCTCTTGATTTCGCGCCGCCGCTGGATAGTCCCGGCTGCGGGAATTCAATTCATTGGACCACCGCGGCAGCCGCGGGACGGGTGGTACGTGTGGGCAGTGGGGTGGTCGTACTTGACCTTGACCGGGACGGATATGAACAAACCGGCTGGGTGCTCGTCTATATGCACGTTGCCAACAGCGGCCGTGTGGACTTGGATGCTTATCTGGAGGTGGATGACATTATCGGCCATCCCTCCTGTGAGGGCGGCAGCTCATCCGGAATTCATGTGCATCTCGCCCGTAAATACAATGGAGAATGGGTGCTGGCGGATGGGGGCATCCCGTTTGTCATGTCCGGCTATCAGGCATCTAATGGGGATAAACCCTGTGATTACGCTTACTATGGATTCTGCAGCGGCACCCTGGATAACGGCGAAAAAACTGTCACTGCTGACCCTTACGGTAATTTTTGGACAGCCATCTATCGGCCGGACAGCGCCCCGAAATACTTAAGTACACCCACACCCAAACCATGAGTGATCTTAATTCCAAGAAGTGGATCACAGCGGAGCTGCACTGCCATTCGATATACTCGCATGACAGCAGTAACCAGTTGGAAGACCTCATCCAAACCGCACGAGAGCGCGGCATTGAGCGGCTGGCGATCACAGACCACAACACGATCGCGGGTGCCTTACTAGCAAAAAAGCTTGCGCCGGAGTTGATCGTGGTCGGGGAAGAAGTGCACACGGAGCGGGGGGAATTGATCGGCTATTATATGAAAGAGGAGATCCCGCGGGGCTTATCTGTAAAAGAGACGCTGCGCCGCTTCAAAGATCAGGGCGCTTTCATCAGCATTCCACATCCTTTTGATCTGTGGCGGCACGGCTGGCGGTCGGAAGAACTGCTTGAACTGCTTCCGGAGGTAGACGCTGTGGAAGTGTTAAACGCGCGCTGTCTGCTCAAAGTCCATAACATCAATGCCCTTGCCTTCTCCAAAAAGTATAATAAACCGATGCTGGCGGGATCAGACGCGCACACCCTGCTGGAGGTGGGGCTGGCGGTCACACGGTTGCCCGTTTTCAACAGCGCGGAGGAAATGCGTGTGTCGGTGGAAGAATCTCAGATAGACGGCAGGATGCTTTCGGTGGGAGACCATTTAAAAACCAGCCTGCAGGTGGGATGGTCAAAGATGATTGGAACGAAATAATTCAGATTGGTCGAAAAAAACCTTGAATACTGGGGAAATTGAGATAAAATAAATGCAACCCTGGGGCGGTGGCGGAATTAGGCAGACGCAGAGGACTTAAAATCCTCCGACAGAGATGTCTTGTGGGTTCGAGTCCCACCCGCCCTACTGGGTTTTTATTATTAATTACCTCCCATTATTTCTCTATTGAGTAAAAGGTTTCAAATAATAAAAGGTTTAAGGATACACACACCGGAACCCACGCGCGTTCCCTGGCGACTGCGGCTCATGTGCCAAGCGGTTGGATGCGCGGCAGTAGCGGTAATCATCTGAAAAACTAGCACCTTTGAGTACTTTCTTGTCCCCTGTTTCCGGTCCCATCGGGTTGCGGTCGGGTGTGTACTGATAATAGGCAGGATCGTACCAGTCATTTACCCACTCACGCACATTTCCGCCCATATCAAACACCCCATAGGTACTTTTTCCATAAGGGAAACTGCCGACGACTGTGGTAATGCCATACTCATTGGCGGCATTGACGAATTTCAGGCGCGGGCGTTCTTCTCCCCAAGGATAGCGAAGGCCATCCGGACCGCGGGCTGCTTTTTCCCATTCCGCTTCAGTGGGCAGACGGCCACCGGTCCAATTGCAGTATGTTTGTGCGGTTTCCCAAGAGATGTAGGCGACCGGATGATTGGCGTATAAAGGATCGAGATGGTGCGGGTTGGTGGTATGGCTGACGCTGTATTTACAGGCGCCAGCGTTTACGCAGGCCGTGAACTTTGCATTGGTCACCTGAGTTGTTGAGATCCAAAATGCATCCAAATACACTTTGTGCTGAGGGAGCTCATCCTCGTTCATATCGTGGTCGTTGATGGTCGACCCCATAAGAAATTCTCCTGCCGGGATATACGCCAGCTGCATCTGATCCACTGGGTTTTGAACGGTTAGGATGCTGCTCAGGTCGCTAGGCGGAGTTATTGGAGTGGATAAGAATACCAGCCTTGGGATGGGTGTGGGTATTTCGGTAGGGAGCGGCGTGCTGGTAGGGATTGCCGCCGAGAGAGTCTGTTGGACGGACAATTCAACCCACATCTGTGTTGCGATCGCACCCACATCGGGTGTGGGTGCTGGCTTAGGGTTGGGAGTGCAGGAAATTAACCACACCGTTAAGATAAATGTCTGGCAGCACTTAATAATTGACCTATTATCAACCATAAAAAATTTCGAATTTGGATGCAAAATTGAATACTAGACTAGTTTAGCACTTTTGTCGAGGGGCATTTTTCTTTACCTTTGAAATATCATTTTTACTTTTCTACAATTTTCTCAAAAGTTCATAAGAAGTTAAATAGGCATAAAAAATATTAAAAGTGTAAGATATATGGAATAGACTGAAGGTAGAATTGAAAAATAAACATTTACTCATACTTTTCGCGATCCTGCTTTTGACAGGTTGTTCAAATGAGATTCTATTCTTAAAGAAAACACCAACTCCTCAGATTCTGGCTGATTGTTTCGTCACCTTTTATCCATACGCCTGGGTGGACAGCAATGCGAATGGAACGCTTGATGATGGTGAACTCCCCCTTCAAAACGTTGAGTTTGCGGTGGATGGGATGTATGCGTATTCGGCCGCCAAAGGCCGCGGCATCAGTGATGAAGATGGAAACGCGAGAATCGATACATGGACTCCTGGAGAATGTCCAGAAAAATTCACAGTGCGAGCAACACTGCCGGATGGCTATCTACTAACTACTGATGATACGCAGGTTTTCTTTGGGGAACAGATCACAATTAGCCCAACAGTTTTGTTTGGTTTTCAATTGATCGAATAAGAATGGATGTCTTATAAATCTTCAAGAAGCAAGAATATTTTTCATGAATATACCTTATCAGATAACACCTTGCCAACCATGTCTGGTGTCTTAAAATTGAAAGAAAATTAATAAATGGCTGATTTATTGGTATTGGCAAAATCCTCGATCTGTTTGGGTCCTTTGAGCACAGTTCGCTTGACAACCAGCTGCCCTTTCTTGTTTGGTGTAATGCGCCAGCGGATCAGAGCGATCTTGCCATTTTTGATCTCCATGCAGGTGATCCAGCGCGGGTGCACACTGCTGCCGTCATTGAAATAAGGCGGTTCGCCTTTCTTAGGAAAGCGTTCCTTGTGGGTATGCCCGCAGATCATTGGTTGGAAATGTCCAATAATTTCATTCCGAACCTACGTGTTATGACTATTCCCATTTAAATCCCATTTGATTTGGATTGAGCGGGTGCGAATAAGCAACGAAGGTATAACCGCTGAAATAGGAATCTATTTAATTTAGTATAAACCCAAAAAGTTAATAGAATTTCAAATAATATTCTTTTTAGGGATCAATACAGCAGGATGGTACCTTCTTTAAGAATAAATATTTTCTTATAATTTAAGCATGCCATACTCCCCATAATTTATTTTTAGCATGCCAGATCAGAGAATGGTTAGCAAAATTAAGTTAGATATTTTTAGTGCATATAGAAGGGGGTTTTGAGAGTCGAAAGCAGGTGCAGGCATTCATGTACGATGTATCAGCGTCTGAGGGTTGAAGTTTCGTTGTTAGCCAGTTGCGAGTTGTTCGCCCGCACCGAAGCACGATTTTACCAGAGTTATCGAAATAACGCAAATTGGTGTAATGGGTTGCAAAATCAGCGTTTTTAAGATCTAAAAAAATTATTGTTGGCATATAAGTTGCAATATAACAGTTAAATATCTTAGCCCAGTGGTTTCATACGACCGCAAAGCAGACAGAAGGAAGTAAAAAATGGCAAATTATTATGAAATTCCTGGTGGATTGGCGTTCGTGAAGCGCAATCTGCAAGTGATCATTGGAAATGAATCTCTTGAAAAGATAATGGAGTTTGGCGACAGCTGGCGCAACCGAGGGCATACTCCATTAGTGCATGTGATCAGCCCCGCGATGGATAATGGGCGCATGTGGGATAACCATGAGGACCACTCCGGTTTACTAGATAATATTCCCTCCCATATTGACATGTTTGTCGTAGATTTTAACAACCGCTATGAACCGGAATTACCGAAGATTTGGTGGACAAAGGAATGGCTTCTGTGGGAATATAAAGGCGGGTATGTCAAATTCAATGGGGATCACGAACAATTTGTGCGTAAATTTGGAGTGGATCCAGAAATAGCCCCAGAGCAACCGCCGGCCGCCGGAGGCGGAATCACCGTTGGCGGTGAGGCAGCAGCGGATGTGAACATACATCTAACATGCCCCCATTGCGGTAAAAAGATTTTCTAAAAAAAATATTCAGTACAAGGATCGCACACACCGCGTTTGCGTGGGGCGCGGTGTGTGGTTATTTAATGGCCAAAGCATGAGCAGCTGCGTTCTGGCCGGCCAGCCATCCGGTTGACCAGGCTGCCTGTAAATTGAATCCGCCGGTATCACCAGCAAGGTCGAGCACCTCACCCGCAAAAAATAGACCGTCAACAATTTTTGACATCATCGTCTTGGGATCAACTTCTTTCAATGAAACGCCTCCCATGGTCACCATGCCCGTTTCAAGAGAAAGCGGGCCAATCACGTCCAATTTAAAATCTTTCAACCAATTTAACAAATGTTTACGTTCCTGTGCAGTGATCTGATGGCACAAACGATCGGGAGGGATATTGGTTAAGTCAGCACAAACCGCGATCATCTTAGCCGGAAGCAGGCGCTTGAGCATCGTTTGAAAATGCTGCTTTCCTCCTTGATCCAATTCGCGCAATAGCCGTACGTCTAATTTTGCTTCGTCAAGCGCTGGCTTAAGGTCAATTGAAACATTGACCTGTTTCCCAACGCGGATCGCGTCAACGATGGCGCCGCTGTGCGTGAGCACGATTGGGCCTGAAATTCCGAAATGCGTGAAGAGCATCTCACCAAATGCCTCGATCTTTTTCTTCCCATCAAAGAAAACACTTAGCTTTATATTGCGCAGGGATAATCCCTGCAGCTGTTTGGCTGTGGGGCCGGCTGTCTTTAAAGGGACAAGCGCAGGTCGGAGAGGAATGATTGTGTGACCAACGGACTGAGCCATACGATATCCATCGCCGGTAGAGCCGGTACCGGTGAAAGTGGACCCACCAGTGCAAAGGATGACAGATTTGGTTGGGATAATCTGTTCGTCACGCGTCTCAACAGCGGTAATTTGCCCATTCTCAACCACCAGTTTTTCTACCGGTGAATGCAGTGCGCAGCGAACACCATTATTTTGTGCCCATTGATACAGCTGCTGCGTAACGAAAGCGGCATCCCCATTGGATGGAAATATGCGCCCTCCCCGTTCTGCCTCAGAAGTCACACCAATGGAATTAAAAAATTCTAATAACTCATTACGGAAGAATTGTCCGAAGGCTTGATGGAGAAAACGGCCTTCAGGTCCAAAATGATCTATGAAAGCGTGCAGGTCGGCTGTGTTTGTCAGGTTACACCGGGTTTTCCCGGTGATGGATAATTTCTTTCCGGGAGCGTCTGTTTTTTCAAGCAGAAATGTTTTGGCGCCAGCAATGGATGCCTGGCCGGCTGCCATCAACCCTGCTGCTCCAGTGCCGATCACGATCACATCATATGGTTTATTTATATTCATAAGCGCAATTAACTATAATCGAAATCATAAATAAACCATATTCCAAACTCATCTGTCTGAGAGAAACATTCACTTAAATCTTATGGTGCAATTTCGGAAAATTTCGCGCCTGTGTTTCGTTATCAATAGGGAATTTTATAAGCAAGGTTGTTCCTACTGGGGTTAATTTTCCTGCTTAGAAAAGATAATATTTGTATAAATAAACCAAATTATGTAAAATGATATTATAGATAAAATAACTGGAGGAATGATGGCAAGTATTTTAGAAATTGAAGGAATTGGTGAGGTTTATCGAGGCAAACTGGTTTCATATGGTTTGAAAACGGTCGAAGCTCTTCTCAAACAGGGCGCTTCCCCATCCGGCAGGAAAGCAATTGCTAACGGAACTGGGATCTCGTCAGGTTTGATCCTTGAGTGGGTAAATCATGCTGATCTGTGGCGCATCAAAGGTGTTAGTGAGGAATACTCTGATCTGATAGAAGAAGCTGGTGTGGACACCGTGGTTGAGTTGGCGCAGAGAAACGCAGAGAATCTTTATATGAAGATGAAAGAAGTGAACATGGAAAAGAAACTTGTTCGCCGTCTTCCAAGCGCGAGACAGGTTGCGGATTGGGTTTCGCAAGCGAAAAGACTATCACGAGTTATCACATATTAGAAAATAAATGAAAAAGCTGGCAAATTTTGCCAGCTTTTTATCCAAATTATTTATGCAAATTAAACGAATTGGTTATTCCAAAGCGTCAAGTTGCTCTTTAATTTTCTGACAGGTTTTTTTGTAGGAATCGAGCTTGGAGCGTTCTGTCTCTACAACCTGAGCTGGTGCTTTTTTCGCAAAATCTGACCCCAACAAGCCTTCTAATCGCTTTATCTGGCTTTGAGTTGTAAATAGTTCCTTTTGTAATTTTGCGCGCATTTCTTTTAATGACACATAATCTGTGACATTTAAGTAAACTGTTGATCCACTTGAGGGAATACTTACCGAAGGGTATTTTCGGTATAGATTAGAATTAGGGATACTATTAAATATTTCTAAATTATCAATTGCACCAAGTGTACCAATAGAATTTGCTTGAGGTTTAATCAAATATTCTTTTTCGCTATTCACGATTATTGAACCACCAGTTATCTGATTTGCAGGTATATTGAGATCGGTTTTCAATGAACGGAAGGCGCGTGTATGTTCGATGGTTCCCGAGGTATAAGAGTTAACCGCATCTTTTTCCCAGCTTTCTTGTTCTTTTGATCGCGGCCATTGGGCAATGATGAGCGCTTCTGCCCAGCCATCCTCTGCCTCATATGCAGTTCCCTTTGAATTAGCGGTCTCTTTTAGGTAGCCCCACAGCTCTTCGGTAACGTATGGAGTGAACGGATGAAGGAGACGTAAACATTTGTCCAAAACACGCATCAGTGTCCATGCTGTATAAAACGCTCGGTCTCCCCCCTCATCTAATTGACCTTTAGCGCTTTCGATATACCAATCCGCGAATTCTCCCCAGAAAAATTCATAGATCTGGCGCCCGGCTTCTCCAAATTGGTAACCTTCAAATAAACGGTTGACATCGCGCACGGTTTCCCGCATGCGCGCGTGGATATATTCATCGGCGGGCGTCCATTCAGGATCGGCATTTGGTTTGTCCGGGGCGTTTTCAATGGCATTGATAACAAATCTGGCTGCATTCCAGATCTTGTTCGCAAAGTTTCGGTTTGCTTCTACCTTCTTAACACTTAAGTTCATGTCGTTACCCGGTGTGGAACCAACCAACAGGGTAAATCGCAACGCATCAGTTCCGAATTCATCCATGACAATAAGCGGATCGATCACATTGCCTTTGGTTTTACTCATTTTCTGGCCGTGCTCATCGCGGATGAGCCCGTGCAAATAAATTGTGTGGAACGGTGCTTCACCGGTAAATTCCATCCCGCTCATAACCATACGAGCGACCCAGAAAAATAAGATGTCATATCCGGTTTCCATCACTGATGTGGGATAGAAGTATTTCAGATCTGGTGTCTGGTCAGGCCACCCAAGAGTGGAAAATGGCCACAGGCCGGAAGAGAACCAGGTATCCAATACATCCTCATCCTGGTGAATATTCTTGCTGCCACAGTGCTGGCATTCAGTTGGATCTTCCCGTTTAACTGTCATTTCATTGCATTCATCACAATACCAAACTGGGATCCGGTGTCCCCACCATAACTGACGGCTGATACACCAGTCGCGAATATTCTCCATCCAATTAAAATACACCTTTGTGAAGTAGTCTGGAATGATCTTGATTGTTCCGTTACGGACAGCATCCAGGGCGGGTTTTGCGATCGGTTCAATTTTCACAAACCACTGATCGCTGATCATTGGTTCAATGATCTCGCCACCACGTTGTGAGCGGGGGACATTCAGAGTGTAATCTTCTTCTTTAATCACCAACCCGGCCGCTTTCATGTCTGCCCATAGCTTTTTACGGCAATCCAAGCGATCCAATCCTTCATAAGCACCGCCGTTACTGTTAATGGTGGCGTCGCGGTTAAGGATACTGATCAATTCCAAATTATGGCGCTGTGCGATCTCGTAATCATGCGGGTCGTGTGCGGGAGTGATCTTTAGAGCACCACCGCCAAACTCGCGGTCCACATATTCATCGGAAATCACGGGAATTTCCCTATCTACGATCGGTACTAACACTTTCTTGCCGATAAATTGCTGAAAGTGTTTGTCATCGGGATGTACGGCTACCGCGGTATCACCGAGGATTGTCTCTGGCCTGGTTGTAGCGACCGGAAGGAATTGATCCGGATCATCCGCCAAACGATATTTAAAGAAATACAATTTTCCTGGTTCCTGGGAATACTCCACTTCCAGATCGGAAACAGCAGTGCGCAAATTAGGCGACCAATTGATAAGACGCGGGCCGCGGTAAATCAATCCTTTTTCATATAGGGTTACGAATGCTTCCCGAACCGCACGTGAGAGGCCCTCATCTAAAGTAAAGCGTTCACGTTCCCAGTCGCAGGAAGCGCCTAAACGGCGGATCTGTTCGGTGATAATTCCACCATATTCTTCCCGCCAGGCCCATGTGCGTTCAATGAAGGCATCACGGCCGAGGTCTTCGCGTGTTTTCCCCTCTTTTGCTAACGCTTTTTCGATCTGCAGCTGTGTTGCAATGCCAGCATGATCACTGCCGGGTACCCAGAGGCTGGGTTCACCAAGCATACGGTGATATCGGATCATGAGATCTTCCAACGAAACAAACATGGCGTGGCCGAGATGGAGACTGCCGGTGATGTTGGGTGGGGGAATAGAAATTACAAATGGTTTTTTAGTGGGGTCAAAATCTGGCGCTTTAGGATCGTTAGATGGTTGGAAAAATCCCTTCTTCTCCCACCAGGAATATAATCGTTTTTCTGTTTTATTAAAATCGTAAGTTTTTGGTAGTGATTTTTTATTCATTCATTCTCCATTTTAAATAAAATGACCTTCCGTAATAGAGGACGGAAGGCATTGCCACCCGCGGTACCACCTCGTTTCGCTGCAATTGCAGCGCACTCATACCGTTCTAGCGGTTCTGCGATAACGGGCAAACCCGTGCCGGTCTACTTTCACTAAACGAGTTCTTCGGCATGTGATATCCTGGCGACTTCTATTCGATTTTCCCGCGAACACTTCCAGACAATAGGTGTTCTTCTCTATCAAGAAAGCGCGAATGTACTATTCCGGGACCATTTTCCAACGATTATACAAAAATTGAAAGGGAATGTCAATTAATAAAAAGGAAATTAACGCAAGATTAAGTTTGGCCCATCAGGCATATCCTCGATCTCCCAGGTGTCGTCGTCAATCAATGTTTTGCGATCAGGAATGAATATGGAAAGTCCAAGGCCATCGAGCGCGTAAACTCCTTTAGAGAATACCTGTCACAAAATCATACGCAGGTCCGCTGGATGAGTGTTTCTCCTGACCCAAACAAAGGATTGGACCGGGCGGCTTATTTTTATTGTTTTCTGGCATGCTACTTTATATATTGTCTATATGGGTTGATTTATTGGTAATATTATGAAAATGATACGTAAAAAAATAGTTCGAAAAATTATATTAATATGTTCGATTTTCACTATTGTATCCTGTCAAATTATACCTAGTGAAACAACCAGCACACCCACAGCTATTCCACTTGATGAACAAATGTATATACCATTGCCTGAAGAAGACTCTGCATTGGGTGAAGAAGGAGAAGATCTAATATCGGAAAATCTAGAAACAAATTTGGAAATCGAATTTTGGCATCCATGGGCGGGAGAGATGGCTGAAATAATAGATGAATTAATTACCGAATATAACTCAGAGAATCCCTGGTTAAATCAAATTATCAGCCGATCACACGCAGATCAGGATGTATTAATCGAGGATCTGACGGCATCGTTTGAGATCGGAGAAGCGATACCTGATCTAATTGTTTCTTCCAGCCAGAGCCTGCAAACATGGTACTCTGATGGGTATTCGATCATGGAATTAGACGCACTTCTTGAATTGCTTATTGGGGAAACGGGCGGGAGGGAGCTGGCGCAGATATTCCCAGTATTCTGGAATGTAGATATGGTAAATGGGAAAAGGATAGGTATTCCCGCCTACCAAAGTGGGCAATTTCTTTTCTATAATCAGACGTGGGGTGAGGAGTTAGGGTTTTTAGATTACCCTAAAAATACCGAGGAGTTTAGGGAACAAACTTGTTTGGCGGAGAGAAGCAACCGTTTTGATAATGAAATTGAAAACAATGGAACTGGAGGGTGGTTCTATAGCAGGGAAAGTCTATCGCTTTTAGCGTGGCTGCGGGTATTTGATGGTGGGGAATTGGTTAATTCTCGCTTTCAGCCAATTCTCGCAGAACCTGAAAATATTGAAGCATTACGGTTTTTACATGATCTATATCAGGACAACTGCGCTTGGTGGACACCGAAGCAGCAGCGACCATATACTTACTTCTCAAAGAGATTTACGCTTATTTACAGTGGACAAATGGAAGATATGATCCGGCAACTGCAGATAGATGAAACTACTGGAAATCCTGACGATAGGAAACTTATCCCTTACCCATCATCATTAGGGAAACCAGTTGTAATGGTTAAGGGATTATCATTTGCGATATCAACACAAGATGAAGCACGCGCAGTTGCAGCCCTAGACTTTGTTAATTGGATGCTTCAGCCAGAAAATCAGGCAAAAATTATTGAGAAAACTGGTGTATTTCCTATGTCTAATGCGACAATTGAGTTCGTCAGAAATGATATACCGTTTTACCCCATTTGGCGGGAGAGTTTGCAATACCTTCCGTTTGCGCAACCGGAACCAGTTTTTAAGGAATGGTATGCAATGGAAAAAGTATTAGAGGATGTGGGCTGGCAGTTGATCCAATTTTCAATGCAGCCAGAAAATATCGAAGGTGTTTTATCTGATGCAGAGAGAATTCTGGTAGAAGTTAAGGATTTAGGTGAGTAAAAAGAAAGAAACAATGCCTATAATTATTTACACTGATGGAAGCTGTGACCCGAATCCGGGTCCTGGCGGATGGGCTGCGCTGATCATCTCTGGTGATGAAAAGAATATGCTGGCAGGGTTTGAGCCTGAAACTACAAATAACCGTATGGAACTGCAAGCAGCCCTCCAGGCGCTTAGAAGCTTAAAAACAAATGAAGAGATCATCCTATATACTGATTCCCAATATGTAAGAAAAGGAATCACTGAATGGATGAATAATTGGATAAGCCGCAACTGGAAACGAAAAGGTGGAAAGTTAGCAAACGTAGACCTATGGAAGGATCTATCGAAGGAAACACAAAAGCACGAGATTAAATGGCAGTGGGTAAAAGCTCACAATGGTGATCTCTATAATGAACAAGTAGATCGAAAAGCAAGGCAAATGGCAATTTCCGGAAGAAAAAAGAGATAGGGTAAGCCCTATCTCGATCAGAGGCGACGACGGGATTTGAACCCGTGATCAGGGTTTTGCAGACCCATGCCTTCCCACTTGGCCACGTCGCCGTATTATGAAGGGTATTATAAAAGGCGCCATACCCTTTGTCAAATTCAAAACACTAAATTAAAAAATGCCTTGCGGCATTTTCAGAGCGGGCGACGAGGCTCGAACTCGTGACCTTTTCCTTGGCAAGGAAATGTTCTACCAATTGAACTACGCCCGCAACAAATTAAGATTATATGTGATTTTGGCTTATTGTCAACTCTTTGTCAGCGTATTGTGAATCACCAGTAATAATGTCACCATAAATTCACCAGTAATAATGTCACCATGGACAATAAAAAGGTGACAATGACAATAAAAGAAATCAAAAGGGTAGAAGTAATGACACTGATAGAGACTGGAAAGATTACAGGCAG
>JAUSPC010000071.1 GCA_030655835.1 Pelolinea sp. | reverse complement strand
GCAGGTCAATTCCAAGATAAAATGGGTACATAAGCGTTCCTCCTTTTCTAAACTAATTGGTCTCTTACTTCAAGTTTAGAAAATTGGCAGGGACGCTTTCATAGTATCACCACGGTTGCACCATTTGTATAAGAAGGAAGGGCAACTTGACACATTACTTATCTGTCATTCATCGGTATTTTATTGGTAGTTTAATGGCTTGAGATATAGCCATGTTATTTCTTTAATCCATAACAGATATTCTTTCCATCAAAATTGCACACATTTCAAGAAGGGTAGCTCCAATATCGATTTCTGCCCAAATCCAAATTTAATCAAAATCAAACAATGATCTGAATTCTTCTACTTTTTCTATGATTTTCTTGTATTGATTATAAAAATCCTTTTCCTCATAATATCCAATAAAGGGAAAGACCTTTTCCTCTCTTTGACTATTAAAAGCTCTAAGTACTGCTTTAGAGAATTTAATTACACTACCTGTTGATGTACTTCCTTTATGGATGATAAAAACTGTAAATTCATCATTCACAATTAATGGCCTGTAATCTTTTATCAGTTTTAACCAAAGGCTGTATTCAACAACAGAATCCTTATCTTCATTAAATCCGCCATATAACTGGACAGCTTCCCGTTTCATAAAGGTATTCTCAAGGGAGATAATATTCATACTTGATAATGCTCTTTCCGGGTTGATTCTCAAGAGATGTGTTTGGGGTATAGCAATTATTTTGCCTTTGATTTCAACTAAGAAATTGCCGGTAAGCCAAACAAGGTTTGGGTTTTTAACAAAATGGGAAGCTGCTTTGTTCAGGGATTCTTTTTCAAAGTAGTAATCATCTGAATGTAGATAATGGATAATGTCTCCTGTTGCTTCTTCAGTTGCTACATTCAAGGCGTTTGCTACACCATGTGGTTCAGATTGCAAGAATTTGATACTATATGTTTCTTTGTTTTGCTCGATATATGCCCTAATTATCTCCAAAGTTTTATCAGTTGAATAAGAATCATTAATTATGTGCTCAATATTTTTATAGGTTTGATTTTGAACACTTTCCAAAGCTTTTTTCAAATACTTCTCGCTATTAAATGTGCATGTGATGATACTTATCAATGGAAAATTATTATGTTTCATTTATTGAATGCCATCCATTTCCGTCTAATATCGTACAAGAGGTGATTTCATATAGTTCATTTGTATCCGCCTCTGTTCCTTCAATATCAAAGTGAATAGGAATTATATATTTAGGCGATAATTTTCTTACCATTGTTGCTACCTGTTTTTTATATTTTTGAGGTCCAAATGGGGTTGTCCGCCATGGGACACATAAGATATCTGGTTTAATATCCAATTCAGCTTTATGCGCATCTCCAATATGCAGAATTGTGGTCCCATCTTCAATGAAGAAAGATAATGGAGTACCTCCAGGATCAGGTAAACGCCACCTAAATAAAAAATAGAATAAAGAATAAATAAAACCACTAACCATACTGAAACCAGGCAAAATATGTATATTCTCTATCTGGTCTCCAACAGAAACAGGAAATAATCTGTCTCTTGAAACACCCAATTTAAAAGCAATATTGCAAACATCCTCTGAGGCAATCACTATTCCTGTCGGTACTTCCGCAATGCGCCCAATATGATCTCTATGTGCGTGGCTTACAAGAATGTATTCCACACCTTTTTCAGGATCACGAATAAAATCCGGATCAATAAGGATATGATGCTTCCCAATAATTTCAATGCAAGAATGACCTAAATATCGAACTTTCATATAAAATCCTCATATATTGTAGTGGGCCATCGTGACCCTCTAATAGAGGAGCACGATGGGTGGTCTAAACACCTCTATGGGTGCTTAATGAACGATAATCACAACATCAGCAGGCATGCCCGGTTTAAGCCTAAGGTCAGGATTAGGAGCTAAAATTTCAACAGCATAAACTGTAGCAAGACGACCTTCCACTGTTTGAACATTGCGCGGTGTGAATTCGGCTTCATCGGAAATGCGAATAACTTGGCCATCAAAAGATTCACCGGGAAAAGAGTCAGCTGTTATGGTCACCGATTGGCCTAGTTGGATTTGTCCATACTTGTCTTCAGGAACATATACTGTCAAGTGCACTTCTTCTAATTGTCCAATCACTATCGTCACACCTCCTGGTATGATCATTTCGCCAACATCAAGGTTGCGAGAAAGTATAATGCCATCTACTGGCGCCTTGACAATAAATTTGTCCAGTTGGATCTCTATCATTTCTAAGGCGGCTTGCGCTTGTCGTAAATTTGCTTCTGCTTGACCAACGCCTGTTTCAGCCATTGTCACAGCGGCCTTGGCTACTTTAACTAGTAAGGATTGTTCTCCAACCTGTAGTTGAGCCAAATAATCAAGGGAATTATCGTAATGTCGTTGTGCTACTACCACTCGACTTCGGGCATCCAAGACATCTTGGGCTGCTGATGTTGTTAAGACACGGCCATATTCAGTTTGTGCGGCATCAAGTTCTGCGCTTGCCTCGTCAAATAAACCTTGAGCAAAATCCTCCAATGTTTCACGATCATCGGCGCTTTGCGTCTGGTCCAATGTTTGGTCAGCGATTTGATAAGCTGCTTGTGCTTTGGCAAGTCGCTCTTCTATCGCAACTAAATCCATGCTGCTGCTATTCCCCAGGACAGCATTTAGATTTTCCAATTCAAACGCTAATGCTTCTGCGGCAGCATCAACTTCTTGCTCAATCGCAGTCAGATTCTCAGTATCAAAGAAATACCAAACTGGTAAATCAAAATCATCTGGTTGGTTTTTTTCCCAAACAGATTTGATTGTGACTCTCTCTTGTTGGCGAACCCCTTGAAGGGTTAGCTCCAGTTGAAGTTCGATTAATGCTAACTGGGCATTAGCTGACTCAACAGATGACTCCGCTACACCCACCATGGCGACAGCTTGTTTGTACTGAGCCTTAAGAAGGGTGTCATCAATACGGAAGAGAACATCTCCTGCCATAACCATATTCCCCTCTTCAACGTCTATTACACTAACAATGCCGCCAACTTCAGGGGCAACATCCACTTGCAAGGCTGAAATTCTCCCTGATGATTTTATATCACCATTATTGTTTCCATTAATCGGCAACCCGCTGCAAGCGGATGCCAGCAAAATTAAGATTACACAAACGAGCCAATTTACTTTTTTGTTTTTCATTTTTCTTTCTCCATATGATTTCTAAGTTTGTAATGTTTTAATATCTTTATGTTTGGATTATCGCCAAGCACAGGCTAGTCAATGCGTTTACGGAAGAGAACAACGCTTAAAAAGAAAACAACAAGGCTAAATACAGCCATTGGCCAAACCCAGGGCCACAAGTAAGTTATTCCAACACCTTTTGTAATGATGCCGCGCACGATTTCAAGAAAATAGGTTACTGGAAGTAAATAGCCTGAATAGTAAGCAAGCCACGGCATGTTATCTCGAGGTACGAGCAAACCAGACAGGATAAATGCTGGGATCATAATAAATGAGGCTATGTACATCGCCTGCATTTGGTTAGTAGAGATATTTGATATGAGCACACCTAATCCCAAAGAGCCTAAGAGAAAAATTAAACTCAATCCAAAAAGGAGAGGGATGCTGCCTGCTACAGGAACGCCAAACCAAAACATACCGACTCCAACAGTTAATGCCACATTAACCAATGCAACCGCAACGAAGGGTAAGATTTTCCCAAGCATCAGCTCCCATGATTTAATCGGTGTTACGATTAATTGCTCCAGGGTGCCTTGTTCCCTTTCCCTCACGATTGCAAAGGCAGTCAGTAATAAGGATTGGATTTGTAAAATTATCGCTACTAAACCAGGAATCCAGAAATCCATTCTCTTCATGTTGGGGTTGTATAGAAAGCGGATCCGGGCATCGATGGGAAGGGTGAAATTAACACCCCCCATTTGTTTGCGCAACTGCTTAATAAAAATCTCTTGAGATGCCGCCTGCCCAATTGTTTCAGCAGCTAATTGAGCCGCTTGAGCAACTGTTGGGTTGGAGCCATCAATATAAAATTGAACTGGACTGGAACCACCGGTATCTATTTTTCTCCCAAAATCTTCCGGAATTAATATCCCCGTTTTTACTATGCCAGCATCAATCAATTCCAAGATCTCTTTTTCATTTTTCACATCATGGGTTATTTCAAAGAATCCGCTAATCCAATAACGATCAATAAAGTTTTGGCTTACGGATGATTTTGACAGATCAGCGACCGCTAAAGGAATATTTTCAATATCAGAGGTAACCGCATACCCAAGTAAAACCAACATCATGACCGGCATAATAATGACCAACATTAAAGTTTTTGGATCGCGTCTTATGTGGATGATTTCCTTGCGCATTATGGTCAACATTCCTCTCATATTTTTTCTCTTTCTTCAATAAATTCAGCACTAACAAGAGCTTGACGTTTAGATTTGATCATGCTGACAAATACATCTTCAAGCGATGGCAAGATTTCCTCGATTCGATTTATGGCAACACCTTCGCTTTGTAACCTCTCCTTGATCTTGTTTTTTACAGCTTTTTTCTCGATCGTTACATGAAGTAGAGCTCCGTGCATAGCAGCTTCAAGTACACCTGAGATCTCCTTGAGTGATTGCAATGCTTTACCTTGTGAATCACAATCTATTTCTATCAGTGTGTCTTTAATACTCCCTCTAAGGGTATCTGGATCAGCAAGGGCGATTAGTTTTGATTGGTACATCATCCCAATATTGTTGCAGTATTCAGCCTCGTCCATATAGTGTGTGGTAGCCAGCACGCTAACGCCTTGCCTGGCAAGGTCATAAATCAGATCCCAAAATTCCCGCCTGGAAATCGGATCCACACCAGCAGTTGGTTCGTCAAGGAACAACATCGGAGGATTATGTACAATCGCACATGCTAAAGCTAGTCGCTGTCGCCATGCACCGGACAAATTGGAGGTTATCGTGCTTCTATGATTTCGCAACCCAGCCATTTCAATTAATTCATCTATCCTGTTTTCTCTAGGGTTGCCTGTTAGGCCGTAAATCCTGGCATAGAAATCTAAATTCTCATATGATGTCAAATCATTGTAAAGAGAAAATTTCTGGGACATATATCCAATTTTTGTCTTGACTTCTTCTGGTTGGATTAGTACATCGTATCCTAGTACCTTTGCATCCCCATCCGATGGAATTAGCAGACCGCAAAGCATACGGATTGTGGTGGTTTTCCCAGCACCATTCGGTCCTAACAACCCGAAGATTTCCCCCTTTGGAATTGTAAAACTCACATGGTCTACAGCAGTGAAATCTCCGAAGGTTTTTGTCAGCTTATCTACAATTACCGCATTTTCAACGCTCATCTTTATCTCCACTCGATTCAACCAGATGAATGAACACATCGTCCATGATTGGCTTAGTTCTTCGAAGAACGCGTATATTCCCGCCAGCTGTTTTCAAAGATTTCAAAAGTTCTTTTTCTACTTTATCAGGATCATTAACAGCCATACGGATTCGATCTCCAACCGGACGCCAACTTAATATTCCTTCTGTTGAATTGATTATTTCCCTGGTTATACGACGTGGGCGCGCAATGATCTCCATCATTTGATAGGGAAGTAATTCCCCCAGTTCTATGGGCGATCCAGTAACAAGAATCTGCCCTTTGTTTATAATTCCTACCTTGTGGCATCGTTCTGCCTCATCCATATAAGGGGTGCTAACCACAACGGAAACATCCTGCAGAAGGACTTCTGCGATGATCTGCCAAAGTTCGCGTCGAGAAACAGGATCAACGCCCGTTGTTGGTTCGTCTAACAACAATACCCTGGGTTCATGCATGAGGGCGCAGGCCAGCGCCAGTTTTTTACGCATACCGCCTGACAAATGTTCGCTGCGGCGCTCCCGGAATCGATCAAGCCGGATAAACGCTAACAGCTCCTCAATCCGTTCCTTACGGTGGGTTACCGATACACCTTGGAGGTCGGCAAAAAAGTTCAGGTTTTCGATCACGCTGAGATCAGGATATAGGCTGAATTCCTGGGGCATGTAGCCAATCATCGCACGCGCACCTTCTGGCTTATGTTCTACATCAAACCCTTCTATTTTTGCATAGCCAGAACTAGGCTTCATTACTGTAGCCAATATACGAATAGTGGTTGTTTTCCCCGCGCCATCTGGACCAATTAGCCCAAAGAGCTGACCCTGGGGAATTTGAAGATCTATATTCTTAATAGCAAACTGCTCATCTTTTTGACCTTTATAACATTTTGTAAGTTGCTTTGCTTCAATCGACAGATTCATTATTAATCCTAAATACTTTTTTTTAATTCATTTATAATCACAATGGTAGATTTCTGTTCAACAAGAGGGACATGTCAATTAACAAATTAATATATCGTTATTCTTCATTGAATATCCCGTCGCTTTCTGCGGCGACAGGTCTTTTGAAGATTCTGCCAGTTTATTTTGTTCTTGAAAAACTCTTGTGTCTTATTATTTCTTTTATAATCTCTGACAACTCGCCGTGATATTCAGCTATAGTGTTTGACGGCCTGCGCTTTTCGTGTTTAAAAAGACCTTTCAATTTTCTTAAAGGAACTTTCTTTATCTCTTTCTTGTCAAAAAGATGATTTAAGAATACCTCTACACCAAATCGGGTTTCTGCCATTTCTTCTACGTGAGAAATTAGATCATCTTTGTAATATGCTCTCTCGCCCGCAAAGTTTGAAAGGGGATTCAGTAAATTCCCTTTAACCGAAGATGGATAACCCACAACACCCCTTGCACAACTATTTAATATTGGCGTAAGCAGCTCTCTTATGTGGTCATCTGAAAGGTTTGTTAGATCCGCATCAATGAAAGCAACAATATCTCCTTTTGCTTGTTTTATTCCAACAGATAGCGCAAAACCTTTACCATAGTTCTTTTGTAAATCAATAATTTCGATCTTCTCTTTGAACTGATTCAATACCTCCATGCTTGTGTCTGTAGAGCCGTCGTTTATGCAAATGACTTCATCAATTAAGTTGTTCTTCAGCAGTGTGTTTACAACTTTTGAAATGGTTTTTTCTTCGTTGAAAATGGGAACAATGGCTGAAACTGATTTTCTTTTATGCATTTATCTCCAAATCCTTTCACTTTTATAAAAGACGGCGATAATATCATCCCCAATTTCCTTTACTTCTCTTCTTACTGAAGATGGAATTATGCCAAAACCATTATCGATTTCATCGAACAGTTGGTCTCGGGTTAAAAAATACTCATACTTGAAATTATTAGTACCGTCCTTTTCACTCCATTCCGTTAGACGCTTCCAAATTGGATATAAAATATTCGGTTTATGGTTTATCTTTTTCCCGGGATCACAAATGATAAATATTTCATCTGCTGTGCGGTAACAGTTCTTAATGAATTTTTTCCTGTCTATGGGATTTATATGATGCAAAACATCACAAACAACAACCACCGCTGCTTTGCAATAATTGTTGAGATCAAGGACGTCACCCAGAGAGACCCCTGAGTGATTTTTTTTTGCATGATTGACGAAATACCGGTTAGTATCAAAACCTTTGTAAGAAGAGCCTTGGGGTAAGAAGTCTGCTAAAATTGCCGGGCCGCATCCAGGCTCGAGCACTAAATCGCCTGCCCTTACAAAGCTTGATATGTATTGGTATCTTTTTGTAAAATTACTCTTATGTATCCATCTAATACCCCAGATGTAAAGCAATGGAAACCTATAGAAAATACTCTTCCCGCTCATTCTATTTCCCCATCCGTCTTTGGCGCCGTTGAAATTCTTCTAAAGCAATATCAAGTTGATTTTTGTCGAAATCTGGCCAATGAACTTTCGGAAAATACAATTCAGAATAAGTAGCTTGCCAGGGGAGAAAGTTGGAAAGCCTTTGTTCTCCTGAAGTTCTAATAATCAAGTCTGGATCAGGTAAACCAGTCGTATCTAAATTAATATTGATAAGTTCCTCTGAAATCTCCAGGGCTGTTACGTTTGCGAGAAGCAGTTTCCGAAAAGCTCTAATAAGTTCATCTCTGCCCCCATAATTTAATGCGAGATTAACAATCATTTTTTCATTACTTCTTGTTAGTGTTTCTAATTTTGTTAATATTTCTTGTAAAGGATCTGGGAGCCCTTGAAAATCACCCAATATCCTTATTTGCAACCTAAGATCATTTGCTTCCTCCATTTTATTTCTGGCATAAGTTTCAAAAAGTTCCATCAAATATGATGTTTCCTCTTCTGCCCTTTTCCAGTTTTCAGTAGAGAAAGCGTAAACAGTAATAATTTTTATCCCTAATTCTTGGGCATATTTAACAATTTCCTCAATTCTTTCCGCGCCTTTTTTATGTCCAGCGAAAGTGGGCAAATGTTTTTCCTTTGCCCAACGCCGGTTGCCATCAACGATAATACCAATGTGATGCGGAAAACCTTGGCGAATAGCGATTGTGTTATTCATTTTTAATTTCCTTTCTATTCTATGAAAGTGTTTTTATAATAATTTAAGGAAAGTATTATTTGAAAAAAATATAATCATTAAAAATCAAACTAATTTTTGATAAGAAAACTACTATGCACGAACTCCATTTGCAATTTTTAAACATCCTTAATCCACCTGTCACTTATTTCGACTGTACAAAGCAACATACACTAATACAACTGATACTATTATGAAAAAAATGATTAAATAGATCAGGGCATTGAGTAAAATTATTTTTTCCATTGGCACCTGTTTAGTGGTTGATGTAAGAAACTAAATGTAAAGTTTCCTGTATTTATGGTGTTCATTTTTTTCTTCTTTTAACCTTCATTTCTGTTTGTAAGGCCAGGTTGCATGTAATACTGCATAACCAGTTATTACCAAACCGAGGATATAGATTGGCCAATTGAAAGACGTGGGTCGTAATTGGGCAAGTGTTTCTACATTGTCAGGCATTTTCGCTATGGCATCTTCCATGAAGGAATACAACAGTATCAGTACACCTGCAATCAAGGTTGTCCAATCAGATATAAAAAACTTAATTTTGCGTCCTTTATCTTCACTAATTACAGCCAATACCCCTCCTACAACCATCAGGCAGGCAATTAACACAGGTGCGATAACTGGTCCCCACCAGGGTAGAGGGATCAAAAATAAAATATCAGGTGAGAAGAGTGAATTGGGCCAACCAATAAAAACCCTAAGCCAGATATAGTAGAAAATATCCCAAATACCGAAGATGAAAAACGCGAAACTGATTCTCGATTGAAGAGTCTTTCCTACAGCCCAACCCACTGCCAATAGCATAATGAGCGTGGCTAGCTCCCTGCCCACCTCGATTGGGGCGATTACAGGATCAAAGGGTGGTATGTCGAGTAAGAGATCACTGATACCATAAATGCGGCGTATGTAGACGACAGTCGTTGACTCCACATAAGCCATTGCAATAGCAAACAACCCAACCCACCAAAGTTTTTTAGCTTGCACTATTTATTTTTTTGAAGTGTATATTCCCAATCCTATTGATCCGGGGCCGACATGTGCGCCAATTACCGGGCTGATTTCATAGATCTCAATTTGTGCACAATCAAGCTGTTCTAAAAGCTGATCCCTGAGATTCATGACTTCCTTAATTGCATTGGCGTGCATCACGCCAACATTGACAGGTTTTCCATCAGCTTTTTCAACCGCCAGCTGTATTAATCTCTCGGTAGCCTTACGTTTTGTGCGGACTTTTTCCAATGCATCAATCTTGCCTTGGTCATCTAAAAATAGAATTGGTTTAATGCTGAGCGCGGATCCAAGATAACGCGACGCGCCCCCAATCCTTCCATTCTTATGTAAATATTTTAGCGTGTCGACAACGAAAAACAATTTCGACCGTTTTACAATGTCTTCAGCGAGCTGTTTGATTTCTTTTAGGCTCTTACCATCTGAAACTGCCTGCGCCACTGCAGTTACAACCAATCCCAAACCTGCCGAGGTGGAATGTGTGTCAATAATCTCGACGGGTATCTCGGAGAACATAGCGAGAGCTGCTTCAGCAGAATCTACTGTACCGCTTATTCCGGATGAGATGAGAGGGGCTATTATCCCATCATAATGGGGAGCAAGTTCTTTGAAGACCTGTAGAAAATCGCCCGCTGATGGTTGGGATGTGGATGGGATGGTTGATGATTTTTCCAGTCGGTCATAAAACTGAGCGGGAGTTATATCGACACCATCTACAAGGGTAGTATCATCCCAATGGATTTTAAGTGGAATGACCCGTATGTTATGTCGCTCTACAAAATCCTTTGGTATATAAGCCGTACTGTCTGTAACAATTGCTATTTTATTCATGAGATTTCTCCTTTATTTTCTAAAAACAATTTTTTTGATAACTGCTTGATAAAAATTCCCTATCGGCATTTACTCCAGGTGCATGGTAGCCCTTTCAATTTCAAAGAATATTTTTACAAAATACATTTTCCGAATAAAACGAAGTAATTGCATAAAAAAATTATCCAATCACGATATTCGAAACCTCCCGGGCAAAATCTGATAATTCATCTCGTTTTTCTGAACTTAGTTGGATGAGCATTTCTTGATATCTTTTACTCTGTTTCAAGAATAACGACGTGAATTTTATGTTTATATCCAGAATTGCTGATAGTACTGTGCTGATCCCGGCCAGAGTTATCAACCCGATTTCCCCTGGAAATCCAATTCGTCTAAGGCGATCAATTAACCCTTTTCCTTCAGTGGTTTTTTTAATAGATTCCAAAGTTAAAATTATTGCTGTTATCATTTCGGTCATGTAAACCAAAGGAGACTGCTGTTCGGGAATACGAACCAATAAATCATTCAGTAAGGTTTCGTATCTTCCTGCTTTCCCTTCAGACAATTGCTTCAAGATTTGCTGTTTTGTTTTTTCCCAGATTTCAACATCGTCAGTTCCACTAGTTTTTAGCCCGATTAGTCGTTGGGCTCTTTTTGTTGGTAGAAAGAAAACTTCTGAGCGCCCTGGTCCTCGAACACCTGACGGGAGATGGAATTCTGATTTTACCAAATCCTGTTTTTCTAGCAATCTTAGCATCTCATATGCAGTAATTTTTCCGATGCCTAGTTGTTGTGCTAAAACAGAATAATGGATTGGTTTATCCATTACCCGGTAGATTTCAAGGAACTGGTTTAGAAATTGTTGTTGACGTCGTGTTAATTGTTTAGTCATTAAATGATCCGAATAAAACGAATACATTATAATACAAAATCAATTTGTAAAGGTCCTGCGTGGGTTTAATCCTTATAAGAAGGATTGGGATTTGACTAAATTAACAAGCAGGGGTATTGGGTACTGTCAAATGATTAGGAGTTATCCTCGATTCACTCTATCCTCTCTATAGTGTCTATTATGTCTACAGAGTGACAAATGGTGGGGTAAAACTGTCTATTGTGTGATTGCCTGCCACCTTTAGGTGGTTTCTATAGTTTCTACTCAGGTTGCATCTAAGAAAGCGTCTGTCAAGTATTTTTATATAA
>JAUSPC010000024.1 GCA_030655835.1 Pelolinea sp. | reverse complement strand
GTGTAAATGATCTACACCAATAATTTCAAGCGTGTTTGAACCAATATTATTTATTTCTGCCCCTAGTGAATTTAGAAAATAACAGAGCTCCTGAATGTGAGGTTCAGATGCTGCATTACGAATAATTGTGGTTCCTTTTGCTAAGACAGCAGCCATTATGGTATTCTCTGTCGCAGTTACGCTCGCTTCATCCAGAAGAATATCAGCGCCAATTAGTTTATCTACATGAAAAGAGAAATTGCGATTATATGCAACCTGCACGCCCAACGCACTTAAAGCTATGATGTGCGTATCCACTCTTCTACGCCCAATCACATCACCACCGGGAGGAGGTAAAATGATCCGCCCTTCACGTGCGAGCATAGGACCGGCCAACAAGATAGAAGCCCGGATATCCTTACAGAGGTTTGGATCCAAGTTTGCGGGACAAACTTTTACTGCCTGAATTTCCCATGTGTGATTGTCTATGCAGTGTATTGAAACACCCAAGCTTTCCAATAACGCACGCATTGTCCTAACATCCCTAATATTAGGCAAATTCCTTAGAATAATTTTTTCATCGGTTAAAATACACGCGGCTAGGATCGGAAGTGCTGCGTTCTTATTACCAGAGGGTAGAATTTCTCCAGATAATGGGTGCCCGCCTTCAATAATAAATTTTTCCAAATTTTCTCCCTTGCTTGATCCATTAATAATTAGAATGTCTGGGTTACTTTTGAGAGCCCTTCTGGGTTATCACTATCAAGTCCTTTTTCAATTGCTAATTGACGAGCGAACAATTGACCTGGAATTATAGATGTAATCGGTGAGAGCCATTCAGGTGTACCACTTGGTAAAACAAATGATGCTTTTCCCAAATTCAATATCTTCTTGCGGTCAGATATCACAATTAATTCCGCTTCAAGATCAATAAGTTTCTCCGCAAAACCTAAAATATGTTCATACATCTTTCCTGATGGAGCGACAACAAATATTGGAAAACCTTTGTTTACCATTGCAATTGGCCCGTGCTTAAAATCAGCTGATGAATATGGTGTTGCAATCACTCTTGTTAATTCTTTTATTTTTAATGAAATTTCAAATGCGGTTGAATAATTAAACCCTCGGCCAATTACCGCGCAATGGTTCATATATCGATAACGACTTGTTTGCCCTATGTTTTCAAATGTATTTTCAAGTACCTTTGAAATTCTCTCAGGCAATATATAAAGGTCATTTAATCTTGATTTATTATCACCACTAAGATAACAGGATAATAGAGAAAGTGCTGTTAGTGTAGAAGTGTACGTTTTTGTTGCAGCAACCGCTTTTTCAGCACCCGACCTCAACGGAATTATATGATCAGACACGTTCGCTAACGGTGAAGATGTGTCATTGGTAATGCAAATTGTTGGACATCCTTGCTTTTGTGCAGATTCAAGCACAGATACAATATCAGGAGATTGACCTGATTGTGAAATTCCCATTACAAGAGCACCCTTCAGCGATGGGGGCGTTTGATAAGTTGTAAATAAAGACGGAGTTGCTAAGGCAACCTGAATTTGATTATAAGAGCCTAATAAATATTGGGCGTATCTTGCGGCATTGTCAGATGTTCCTCTAGCTGCAATTAAAATATAATCGAACTTGCCTTTCAATTTTGAACATATTTCGATCACATGTTCAGCTTCATTCTTTATGAGATTATTAATCAAAACAGGTTGCTCTAGAATTTCCTTGATTGAAATTTTATTCACTGGGGTATCTCCAAATAATCATCGTTTCTGATTCTAGAATTTCGTGTTAATAGTATCATCAAATAAAAAACATATTATTGAATGTATACTTGATAATAATAAAAAAGAAAGGCAGGAAAAAATATGCTGACAATAAAACAAGTTGATACTCAATCCAAAAAAGAAGTTAATGATTTTGTTAATTTTCCTTTCGAAATTTATGAGAACGAGCCCATGTGGGTGCCGCCGATTTTGGCAGATATAAAAATTATGTTAAATCAGAATAAACATCCTTTTTATGAACATTCAGATGCAGAATTTTTTACTGCACAAGAAAACGGTAAAATGGTTGGGAGGATAGCCTGTATAGAAAATAAAAAATACAATCAATATCACGGAAAAAAAGAGGCATCTTTTTATCTTTTTGAATGCATGGACGATCAGTCTATAGCTGATAAACTGTTTGAACATTCTTTTGATTGGGCACATGATCGAGGGCTGGATACAATGGTCGGGCCAAAAGGTTTGTCATCATTTGATGGGTATGGATTTCTTATCGAAGGCTTTGATAAGAGGCAAATGATGACAATGATGAATTACAATTTTCCAAATTACCCAAAATTTGCTGAATCACAGGGTTTCGAGAAAATCGTAGATTGGGTGTCTTCTTATGTACATATACCTGATTTTAAGATGCCGGAAAAAGTGCAAAAAGTTGCGGCGCGGGTAGAGGAAATCGGTAGTTTTAAGGTATTACGTTTCAAATCAAAAAGAGAATTAAAAAAATGGGCATGGAAAATCGGACATGCTTATAACAATACATTCGTTAATAACTGGGAATATTATCCGTTGACGGACAATGAAATCAAATTTGTCCTTGATAACATCATGGTTGTCGCGGTTCCCGAATTGTTGAAAGCGATCACATATAAAGACGACGTTATCGGATTTTTATTCGCATTCCCTGATATCTCAGCTGCTCTTCAAAAATACAAAGGGCAGTTATCTCCGATTGCATTGGTCAATTATTTGAGAGAACTGAAAAAGACTGACGGTATTTCTTTCAATGGGGTTGGTGTTTTACCAGAATATCAAGGGCGTGGTGGAAATGCGCTATTGTTTTCAGAAATATATAAATCAGCTAATGCTTTTAATTTTAAACACGGAGAATTGACACAAATCGCGGAGTCGGCAACACAAATGCGTAAGGACCTTGAGAATTTAGGGGTTACACCACATAAGAACCATAGAACTTACGGCAAGAAAATATAAAAATAAAATCTTTTATGGAGATCTGAATATTATAATAATTGGCACTTATAATATTCATCATTGGAGAATAACATGAAAAAGATCCTATTTATATTTCTTTTAATTCTATTATTCCTTGTGACTGGCTGCTCTAGCCAGACAGGACCCTCTGCAGACGAAGCTGCAAATGACTATATAATTGCACTTTCTGAAAAAAATAAACCACAGGTTGTGGCCTTATCCTGTAAAGAATGGGAAGAGTCCGCAATTTTAGAGGTTGACGCACTACTATCGGTTGATGCCGCAGTATCTGATTTAAATTGCACAATAACGGGGGAAAGTGTTTCGGAAGCAACGGTTATTTGTGAAGGGAGTCTTGATCTTACCTATAGCGATGAAATTCGAGCCATTGATCTGTCAAGAAGGACTTACACACTTCTTAACGAAGATGGACAATGGCGAGTTTGTTCTTATAAATAACATATATGAGAAAAATATTTAGTAAAGAAAATGTTTTTGTGCTTGCGCTTTGTTTACTGATCCTTGGCTTAGCAATTGTAACGACAGATAATTCGCCTCTCTGGATCTACCAGGGATTTTAAATGAATTTATTTCAAATATTAGTTTTTATCTCGATCTGTTTTTTATATAGATTGTTTTTCGTTAATAAATGGTTGGAATGGTTTCTGTTAGGCACTAGCTTGGCAGTAATTTTCATACTACAACCAATTTCAACCATAAGAACCCTCGATTATTGGTTCCCGGCTATTAGCATTGCATTAGGGGTCATTTCATGGATGCTTGTAGCAAAAAAGGATATAAGAATTAAAAAGAAAAATATTTCTACGATAATTGCAATTATTTTGTTCTTAATTTTTATCGGATTGTCGCGATTTTTCTCTGTAATAAATATTCAAAAAATAATTTCCCCACCAAATATCATTTCAATTATTATCTTTCTTATTTTATTAGGGGTAATACTTTCTCTCGTTTATTCTGCCAAGAATCAAAATATGATTTTATGGGGGATTGTCAGCCTGATACTAATTATCTTTATCCTAATAAAGAATGAATTTTTAGCTTATAAGGTTAGTTTTTATTTACGAAAAATGAATGATCAATCAACCAATTTAGCCGCATCTAAAGAAATAGTATGGATTGGCTATTCATATATTTCATTCCGAATAATCCATACTTTAATAGAATCAAAAAAAAGAAAGGGAATAGATGTAACTTTAAAAACTTATCTTATCTATCTTTTCTATTTTCCAGCTTTCTTGGCTGGTCCTATTGAGAAAATAGATAATTTCATTCATGAAATATCCTCAAATACAAAACTAAAATCAGAAGATTTGCTTTCTGGAGGAAAAAGAATTGCTATTGGGTTATTTCAAAAATTCATTGTTGCTGATACACTCGCGATCATTTCAATTAATGAAAACCTTTCTCAAGAAGTAACACCTAGCTTTTGGATGTTGGTGATGGTTCTAGCATATTCACTTCGCATTTATTTTGATTTCAATGGGTATACACACATTGCTTTAGGAATTTCAGAGTTCTTGGGGATAAAGCTTCCTGAGAATTTCAATAAACCTTTGAGGTCACCAACACTAACAATATTTTGGAATAATTGGCATATGACTCTTACACAATGGTTCCGTACATATTATTTCAACCCATTGACTCGCTTTTTTAAATCAAAATACAAATCAATGAATCAACAAATTCTTATGGGATTTATGCAAATTTCCACAATGATTCTAATCGGATTGTGGCATGGAATAAGTTATAACTTTCTTGTCTGGGGGGCATGGAATGGCTTTGGCTTATTTATCCAAAATAAATTTTCGGGATTTCTACTTAAAAAACTAAGAAAAGGGAAACCCCTTTGGCAGATATCAAAAATATCTCAATTGTGTTCGACTATATTTACATTCACTTTCATCACTCTGGGTTGGGTTTGGTTTGCATTACCTGATCTAAACTCTTCTTTGCGAGTATTTCGTGTGCTAATAGGTCGCAAATGATAAATAATAAGGATAATTCCTCTATTTCAATAATTCGAATAATCATTAAAACGATAATTTTATTGATGATTGTTAATTTTGGTTGGATCCTTATTTCAAGATTACCAATTGGAAAAATTAGTTTTTACAATATATTTATTGAAGGCAGGCAAAGGTTTCCTTTTGGTGAAAATCCTTTAAGATCATACAACCTGAGTCTTTATGACCTTAATGCGATGTTTGCTTCACACATAATTGACGATAAATCTCAGGAAAAATCAGATAACTTAAAAGTCATACTAATCGGAGACTCATCAATTTGGGGGTATTTACAAGAACCAGACCAAACTCTCACCGGTTTGTTAACTCGTGAGTTTTCCAAAAGAGGGGAAAATATTACTTTTTATAACCTTGGTTATCCAAGCATATCAATATTAAAAGATCTGATGATTATTGAAAATTCAAAGAAATACAAACCGGACCTTATCATTTGGTTTACAACTTTGGAAGCACTTCCAAATAAAACGCAATTAGATATCTCTATAGTTAATAATAACCCGGATGTAGTAAACCAATTAATTGAAAAATATGTTCTTAAAGATACCTTGAGATTAAGTGAAAACGCTTTGCGGGATACATTTTGGAATGACCGAAGAAATATTTCGGATATTTTTGATCTACAAATTTATGGAATTCTTTGGAATGCAACCGGAATTGACCAGGAATACCCTGATACTTATCAAACAGCGCAACGAGATTTTGATGAACCAATGGATGCTTTTCATGGAATTACACCAAGAAACAAACTTGTAGATTATTTAGATTTAGAAATTATTAACAACGGGATTGAGAAAAATCCTGACATTGATTTTATCCTTATAAACGAGCCAATATTGATCAGCGAAGGAATAAATTCTTCTCTACAATATAATTTCTATTATCCAATATGGGCTTATGATCAATATCGGATTATTATGGACGATTTCACTGAGAAAAACCTAATTACATATTATGATTTATGGGATATGGTCCCACAAAATGAATTTACAAACAGCGCAATTCATTTATCTGATTCA
>JAUSPC010000012.1 GCA_030655835.1 Pelolinea sp. | reverse complement strand
GGCTTTTTCCATTGCTTCCCTGAGAGCAATTTCCATAAAGGTTGGTTCATTTTCAACGGGGGTCTCATTGTTTTCTACCCGAGTTTCTTTATTGGTTTTACTTTTCTTGTCGCGTCTATTTGGGCGGGCAGGTGTGATCTTTACACCTTCAATCTCGTCCAAACCAGGCTGCATTGCTTTCATAGATAATTTGATTTGCTTTCGCCTTCTGTTAAAGTCAATAATCTTTGCTTCAACTTCATCGCCAATACTCACGACCTCAGAGGCTTCTCGAACATATCCATATGTCAGCTCGCTTACATGAATCAAACCAGGACGTTCAGCGCCAATGTCAACAAATACACCGAATTTTTCAATTTGGGTAACTTTGCCTTTAACGACCATATCTTTGTTAATCTCTCTCCATTCCAAAGATAATGGTTCTTTCATAGTAACTTCAATTCGATCATCTCGAATGTTCTTAATATAAACATCAATTTCCTGCCCGGTGGCGAGGACATCTTCAACCCGTAATACTGGTTGATCGTTTTGGACAGTGATTTGTGAAACATGTAAGAGGGCGGGTTTTTCGACCCCAATTTCAACAATTGCACCAGCTTTATTAGTTTTGATGATAGTGCCCTTTAAATGCATTTTTCTTTCAAGTTCTGATGATGACGAGATACCTGTAATTATTTCCGATGCCATTAAGAGTTTCTCCTGGATTTGAGTCTTGCGCAACCGTATATTATACCTGAGTCATAAAATGCTGTCAATTAAGGATTGTCAATTTCATTAATTTTATCAATGGCTGATTGCAGTTGTGGGTCAATTCCTGCATTAAAATCTTCTTCAGTAAAATCTACCTCAATATCCGGGGTAAGACCTTGATTTTGGATCAACCGCCCATTAGGAGTCAACCAATGCGCGATGGAAATACGTACGGCGCCATTCTCGCCTTCTAAAGGGATCCAATTTTGAATTAAACCTTTACCAAAAGTTGTCTTTCCAATAATAACTGCTCGCTCGTGATCCTGAAACGCACCAATCGCGATCTCGGAAGCAGATGCGGATCCTTCATTCACCAATACATACAAAGGGATATCTACGGAAATAGCATCTTCTATTGTCTTGTACTGTTTAGTTGTTCCATCTCCCCATTCTTCAATCAAGATCACCTTATCTTCAAGGAAGATGGAAGAAATATCGATGGCAGAATCTACAAGTCCTCCAGTATTATTGCGGAGATCAAAAATTATATATTGTGCGCCTTCATCAATTAATTGCGAAAGTGCCTGTTTGAATTCATCATATGAATTAACTCCAAATGTATACAAACGAATATAACCGATTTGCCCATCAATTAGTTTTGTTTCAACTGAAGGAATTGCTATTATCGCTCTGGTTATTTCAAAATCAATAAGTTCCGTTTCTTGTCGGCGAATGGTGATCAAAATTTTTGTATCAGCAGGACCTAAGATTTTCTTTAGAACTAAAGTAGGATCAAGATCGGTGACGGTTTGGTTGTCAATTTTTATAACTTCATCTCCAGGCTCTAACCCTACTTTTTCAGCAGGAGAATTTGGCATCGGACTGATAATAACCAGAAGGTCTCCACTGGTATCAACCCATGCTCCAATTCCGGTATATTCACCTTCTATCGGGTAATTTTGTTCTTTAAATTCGTCTGGGTCAAGATAAGATGAATAAGGATCGCCTAAACTATCCATCATACCGCGGATAGCCCCCTGCATCATTTTTATGTCATCAACCGGTTGGTCGAGATATAGATCATGTACGATCTCCCAGGCTTGATTGAATGGTTTGAAGAGAGAATTAAGATCATTCTCCTCTTTTTGAAAAACTAATGGGGTGGACATATTGCTCGAAATCCGTCCAATAATTAACCCAAAAGAAAAGATAGACAAAGAAAAAAGTAAGCAAAGAGTACTAATTATTAGTAATTTATTTTTTGAAATATGCATCTTTCGCCTGTATTAGTTTAATGACGATAATAAACCAGGCAGTCTAAAAATATCTGGAATACATAAATGTCCATTTTTACTATCACCTATTAAAATGGAAAGAAATCCCAAATTGCTTGCCTGTTCAATATTTTCGATTATATCGTCAACAAATACGCATCCGTTAGAAGATTTCAACCCTGCGATCAATAATGCTTTATGAAAAGCCTCCTCGTGCGGTTTGACGAATGGCCTTACAGATATTACATCAATAATAAGGTCAAAATAGGACCGAATGCCTAAAACATTCAGTACTTTATTTGCGTGCAGCGAGTCTGAATTGGTAAAAATGATTTTTCTTTGCGGAAGTGAGGAAAGCAAGGCGGAAAGGTTTTCATCATCCGATAAGATTTTGGCGAAATCAATATCGTGGACAAATTCAAGATACTCGTCATCATTAATTTGATAAAGACTTTTCAAACCCTGAAGAGATGTCGCATAATTTTGCCTGCAATACGTTCGAACCTCTTGTACCTTGTCCCCATCGATTTTCAGGATGGTTTCAATAAAGATGTTTATTCTTTCACTTATTGCTTCCCAAACACCAGATTCTTTTGAGTAAAGTGTATTATCTAGATCGAAAAATATAGTATGTAGCATAATAGCAGAAGTATAACTTAAACGACCATCAGATATAATTCATTAGAAACTTATGCCAATCATCATATTGCCAAAAGAAGTTGCTTCGAGAATTGCTGCTGGTGAGGTCGTTGAACGACCTGTTTCAGTTGTTAAAGAATTGGTTGAAAATTCCATAGATGCGGGCGCGACAGAAATCCAGATTCGAGTTGAACAAGCTGGTAAGAAATTAATTGAAATAATCGATAATGGTATGGGGATTGAATCCGATCAATCGGAACTTGCTTTGCAAAGATACGCGACAAGTAAGATAGCGACCTCGGAAGATCTTGAAAGAATTCGCACGCTTGGATTTCGTGGTGAGGCATTGGCTTCCATCGCTGCGGTTTCGCGTTTTACGATCGAGTCAAGAGTTAAGAATGAAGAGAAGGGATTCAATTATCTTCTTGAAGGAGGAGAGAAACACAGTAAAAAGTCTATCGGACGTTCAGTAGGTACTTTAATACGGGTGGAAGATCTTTTTTTCAATGTGCCGGCACGATTAAAGTTCCTGAAAAAAGATATTACTGAAAATCGATTAATAACCATCCTTATTAATAAGTACGCTTTATTCTATGCGGGAATTCGGTTTTCTCTTTTCCAAGACAGAAAAAACTTTTTGGCTACCAATGGAAACAATAAGCGACGGGAAATTTTGTCACAAATATATGACCTTGAAACTGCAAAATCATTATTACCGGTTGATTACTCGGATGAATACCTTCAAATTGAAGGCTTTACAAGTCCTCTAAATATCACACGGTCTTCAAGGAAAGAAATATTTTTCTTTATTAATGGAAGATTAGTTAGCGATTCAACACTTACATCCGCAATTACACATGGGTATCAAGGATTAATAATGGTTGGACGATATCCGATCACAAATTTATTCATTACATTGTCGCCGAATGAAATTGACGTTAATGTGCATCCTACAAAAGCGGAAATAAGATTAAGAAATTCAAATCGTGTTTTCACTGCGATCCAAAGAATAATGAGAAAAACAATTGCTGCTTATGCGCCATTCCCTATTGTTCCGCCAGGTATTTGGAAAACAGGAAATTCAAGGATTAACATTGAAAATGTCGAACTTCACCTTGATCAAGGCACAGAAATTTTACCAGACCGACCAATATTAAAAAAAAGGGAAATTGATAATGGAAGCTCAATAACAACCACAGGACTTCCTCTATTAAGGCCTCTTGGGCAACTTGGGCTTACGTACATTGCGGCAGAGGGGCCTGATGGTCTTTACCTGATCGATCAGCATGCAGCACACGAGAGAATTCTTTTTGAGAAAATGTTGGGTCTGCCAGAGGGTAACAAATTATCTCAACTTTTATTAGAACCTGTAGTGATCCAGCTGCCTTCATACCAATTCAAACAATTAGAAAATCAATCTCATCATCTTGTCGGATTGGGATTCGAACTAGAACCATTTGGCCCGGATGCCTATAAGATCACGGCTGTTCCTCAAGTCATCTCATCTTTGGATCCAAAGGATGCGATAATGAGCGTTATCGAAGAAGCAGATCATGATCCTTACTCAAACCTTGTAGAAAATGAAATAAAAGAAAAAATGATCGCAAGGATCTGTAAGAGGTTAGCTGTTAAGGGCGGACAGGTTCTCTCATCGCAGGAACAAAATAGCTTAATCAGAGATCTAGAGAGCTGTAAAAACCCCCGTACTTGTCCTCATGGTCGACCCACCATGATCCATATTTCAGTTAGTGTCCTGGAGAAGCAATTCGGCCGACAAGGCAGCATTTAATATTAGTAATTAACTGGCATCAAACTGTATGAACAATTTTTTCCCTTATAGCTCTTATCGACAATTTCTCCTATGGAATGATAGTGGAAATACGCCCAGGATATGAAACCGATTTTTTTTTGAATTTTTTTCCTTGTAATTCTTTTGATCATTCAAAATACAATTTTTTACCTTAGTGGGAACAACATATTGGCACAAGCGAATTAATTGAGAATGCTATAATTTTTTGTATGCTGATTAATGAAGTAACTAAAATCTTGAAAGGATCATACGGCTTAATGCCAGACGATCAAATTGTGCTGGGTTTTTCGGGCGGTGCCGATTCTGTATGTTTACTGGAAATTCTTTCGAGAATTGGATTTCAGGTCCGAATCGCATATTTCAATCATCAATTGAGGGCTGCAGTTGAAAAAGAAATTCAATTTGTAAAAAATACCGCGAATAGATATGCATTAGATTTCACGATTGGAACAGAAAATATTTTATCCTTGGCGAAAAACAAGGGCAGGGGCATTGAAGAAACCGCCCGCTTTTATCGATATCAATTTCTTTTTGATATCGCAAAAGAATCCAATGCGAAGGCAGTGATCGTGGCGCACCATGCGGATGATCAGGTTGAAACCATCCTGATGAATTTGATCAGAGGTACTGGACTAAACGGATTAATCGGAATGGATATGGTTTCGTTTAGTGAATTTAGCACATCTATACCAATCATTCGTCCAATACTAAATAGTTGGAAAATAGAAATTCTAGATTTTTGTAAGGAAAATCGATTGTCTTTTATGATAGATGAAACAAATGAAGATGAAGAGTTTACAAGGAATAGTTTGCGCGGTAGCCTAATTCCAATGCTCGAGAAATATAATCCGAATATAAAACAAGGTTTGTTTCGAATGGGGATGATTCTACGCGATGAGTATGATTTTCTTACGAAATGTGCAGATAATGCGGTGGATAATGTAGTTCAGCGTTCAAGACAAGGTTTTGTGGAAATGGATGCTCTGGAATTTGGAAAATACGCTGTGAGTGTTCAAAGAAATGTGATCGACAGGTTGCTAGATACCTATTTTAATTTAGAAAATACAAAATCTTTTAATTTGATAGAGAATATACGTAAAGTATTAATTGGTGAGGTAAACAGCAATTATTCGAAATTACTGGATGGTCTTCAAGTAGTATTGGAAAAGAACTCCGGTTACTTATGTGTTGATATTCATGATCTGGAAGAAGAAGATGAACTATTTCTTCAAAATGAGAACACCCGGGTTGTGAACCAAGGGGTAACTGCTATTAATGATACTTGGCGCATTACAAGCGAAGTTCTTCCTATTGATCAGGTAAAAAATATTTTTGGTAAAAATGAAAATATGTATATTGCCTATCTTGATGCCAATTCTCTAAGAGATCACTTAGAGCTAAGAAAATGGAAGGAAGGCATCCGCTATGCCCCATTGGGGTTATCAGGTCATTCAATGAAATTATCAGATTTTTGGATCAATAAAGGTTTTCCAAAGAGAAAAAGAGCAAATTGGCCTCTGGTGATTTCAAGTGAAGAGATAATTTGGATACCCGGATTTCAACCTGCTTATTCTGTAAGAATAACTAGAAGAACCAAAAATGTACTTAAACTTTCAGTTGACAGGATCTAGTTAGATCAATCTGTTTGTTGAGCAAGCTGCTGCAATTTCATTTTAATTTCACGCCATTGGATCTTTGAGATTCCAAGCTTCTGTCGTATGGTATCTTTTTCAACCCCATTTTTCCAATCAATTAAGGCGCTGTTCCATCGGCACATTGAGAATGACAAATGTTTTTCAATTCCGGCAGCGGTGCTGATGTCTTCAAGAATGTATTCTAATCGACGTGGTGACCAGGGGAATACAACATCATTAGGATCATATTGATCCAAATATTCCTGGTAAACCTCAGTAAATTCATTTGATAAGGGAATTTTCCTTTCTTTGTTTCTGTCTCTACCGTTCGCATAGCGCACAAATAAATATTTTTCTTCATCGGTTTCAATGTGCGAACGTTTAATATTCAAACACTCGCTCTTTTTTATCCCCGTTTCCAGTAAAAGTTTAAGCAAGGTGAATGAACGCACATCGGTTTTTACGGAAAAACGAATTCTATTAGATGTTTCCAGAACCAATTCCAATTCTTTCGAATTAAGGACTTCCGGAAGCGGGCTAATTACAGTATGCTGAATAATTTTATCGGCTGGATCGTGAGAAATGCGGCCATGTTCAAAAAGCCATCTGAAGAAAGATTTTAATGTGGTGATACGGCGGGATAAACTTTTTGGGCTGCAAGATATATTTTTACCGCGTCCTTTGTCTAACCAATCTATGAAATGATTTAGATCCTGTGTGGTTATATCACCTAAAGCTGCGTCCTGGGGTAAAAACTGGGTAAGCAAACCAAGATCACCTAAAAAAGCTTTGACCGTATAATTTGATTTCCCCTGGTCTGCCAGATAGAGCTGCCACACCTTCATAGCAGTTGGGATGGATGTTGAAGAGGAGATATGAGAAAATTCCGAAGATTCATAATTCATGAAAAACTCCAATATTGCGTATAGTTATAAATAAGTTTAAAATATAATTGAAATTATGTCAAGCGTATTTTATTGAAGATAAATAGCTTTACGGATTATTTCCCAGATCAAATCATAATTTGGCAGAAGCACATTAGCACCGCTTGAAGGAATTACGTGGGAGGTTACCTGATCTGGACCTATGAAGTACCGCGTGACTCGCTCGGTATCCGATAAAATGGTTGGAGCAATAATTACCAGCGACAGCATTTCTTCAAATGCCATATCGGTTTCAACGCTGCTGATAAATAGGTTGTACAGCTCTGGCGCTCGAGCAACTGCATCCAGTGACATCATTTTTCTGAATAATCCTTCCATAACTTCCTGAGCTCGTCTTGTTCTATCGAAATCATTAGAGGTATATCTTGACCGAACATACCATAAAGCCAATTCGCCATCTAAAAACTCGTCTCCAGGGCCGATTGAACACCACGCACCATGCTGGTAGGACAGGTCGCAGCGGTCCTCGGTATTTTGAGATGCAAATATTTCTATCCCCCCCAAAGTATCAATAATGGATTCAAACCCATAGAAATTAGTCATCATGTAATAGTCAATTGGAATAGCGAAATTATGCTCAATTGTCGATTTTAGAAGTGGAAATCCACCATACCCCATAGCTGTGTTGATTCGTTCGTGCTGAATTCCCGGGATCTCAACCCATAAATCCCTTGGAAAAGAGATAAGGTTTACGGTAGACTCTTTCTTATTAATTGACACAAGCAGAATAACATCTGTTCGATACCCGCTATTTGGCCGCCAATCAGATCCTAAGAGTAAAATATTTACTTGATCGGAAGGAGGGATCAGCCCCGGATTGGGAACCAACGCTCCCGATATTGGCTCAATATTTGAGGCAGGGGTTGCGGTGATTTTAAAAGGTTGAAACGGGGTGGGTTCATTGTTGGTATTTTTTCCAAGGTCAGCGAGTAACTGAAGGCCGCCAGTTTCTTTGTCAGAAAATCCAATCCAACGGATAGGAATTGAACAGGCGATCAGAAATAAGAATAAAATCGCGGTAATAAGTAATTTGTTCTCTTTTTTATTCATATAATATCTAACCTGATTTTACAGGCCATGTCTATCTTATCATGCAAGATTAATGCCAAAATAGATACCATGAATGAAAATCGTATCAGATGGTGTCTGCGTATAATGACCTGTTGACAAACTGATTTATTTTGATAGAATTCCATTCAAGTAAATTGCCGAAGTGGCGGAACTGGTAGACGCGCTACGTTCAGGGCGTAGTGAGCATTATGCTCATGAGGGTTCAAATCCCTCCTTCGGCACTCTCAATTTTAGTTAAATAATCATTTGTTTTTCCAATTGTTTTGCGTAATTTAATGGGGTAAGATATAAATATGCCAAGAATTAAACACGTGAAAAGGCAGTGGATATATATCATTTTGTTCCTTGTATTGTTCATTATGATGTTAGGTTTGAATTCCCGATTATCAGAATATTTTCGTTTGTCATCCCAACAAAATGAAATGAATGAAAGAATTGTTCAATTAGAATCAACTCAAGATTCACTTGAAACTCAGATCGCATATGCGAATTCGGATAAAGCTGTTGAGGAATGGGCTCGCACATATGAAAAACAGGTTTTACCTGGCGATCAACTAATAGTCCCACTCCCTCTGGAAAATGAGATCCCAGAAGTGAATTATGTTGCTGTACCAACTACATCAACATCAGAGAATTGGCAGATCTGGTGGGATCTATTTTTTGAATGACCAAATCATTTTAAAAATAGGTTAAAATGTGGGCATTTCCGAGAACGAATTTCTGAGAGGATTGAAAAGGAAAAGGTAAAAAATGCTTGGAAGACAATCTCCTAAAGATATGTTTGATACATACAAAAATAAGCCTTCAACTCCCCCAATAATAATCACAATATTAGCAGCTCTTTTAGTGATTATTGGCATCGTAATAATAGTTCTGTGGATTTCAGGCGGTGGGTTCTCTTTTAATCTATTCAATAAAGAACCAACTCCAACCAGCACTATGCCGCCGACACCGGTGATCTCTCCTACTCCCTCATTAATTCCCACAGAAACACCAACACCGACATTAACGGTATCTCCAACGCCTTCTGGTCCGTTTGAATATGAAGTACAGGAATTCGATAGCTGTTGGGGTGTTGCCGAAACATTTGACGTTGATCTCCAAACATTACTGGCCATTAATAATTTTACGGATGGGACCTGTCCGATATATCCTGGGCAGAAGATCAAAGTTCCAGCTCCTGGTCAAACGCTTCCTACCCCAACACCCTTGCCACCGGATGTAAAATCAGGTACACGGATCGATTACACAATTCAAGCAGGTGACTCGATCGAGTCGATTGCCAGTCAATTTAATTCAACAGTTCAGGATATTCTTAACATAAATAAAGATAAAATTGTTGATGAAAATAATCTCCCGATTGGAATGATACTCGTGATCAGAGTGAATTTGGTTACTCCTACACCAACCTTTGCTCCCACAAGTACTCTGGCTAACTAATCATACATGCACCCGCGAAAGTGGGAGCAAATTTCTATGAATTCTAGATTTTTCCTCTTTGTATTCTCTTTTACCTTGCTTTCCGCATTTCTTTCGGGATGTAAAACGAATATTGACCCGACCCCTCAACGTGAAGAGGTTGGTGCGTCAGGGCTGATTGTTATTGAAAAAGGGAAAATACCTTTTCAATTAGACGACAATGTTCAAGTCGAGGTTTTCCCGGATTTTATGTTCTCTGTTGAAAACACAAAAGATGCAATCCTGCTAATTTCATTTGAAGACCTTGTGCTCGGAGAAGAATTTGAAATAAGAATACATAATCAAAAGGAAGAATTTGTTTTTAACATGATCGTCCGTAAACCATGTTTAACTTATTTGGCTGAAGTTACTACCAGTCCGGAAATATGGCAATTGTGCGGAAAAGAATTCAAAGTATTAACCCAAACATCGGGCCGAATTGTTGATTATGCAGTTGCCAAGAATGGGGATTGGATTGTTTACTCAAACAGAAATGATGAGGGGGGGACGGACATCTGGAAAGTGAGTAGAAACGGGGAAAACCATGAATTCTTATTATCTTGTGGAGAAAAGGTTTGCGAGCAATTAGCAATAAATTCACAAGGCTCAAAAATTGCATACAAATCAAGCGGTGTAGAAGAATCCTTATACATATTAGCAATCGAAAATAGTGAATCAATTCTTGTTGAAAAAGGAAATGTTTCAAATATTGATTTTTCTCCAAATGACAATCTGCTGCGATATTTTGAGAATTCAAAAGGATTCATAAGAGTTTTAGATCTCACAGACTTGAAATTAATTAAAACGTTGGAAAGCGACTCGGATCTTATTGGCTCGTGGAAAAAAGATAGCAGTGGATTTATGTTCGGGCAGCATAATTATTGGGGTGGGATAGCAGGCATAAACCTTTTGGAAACTAATTTGCTTGAAGATATAGAATCATTAATTATTAATGGAAATGATACTTCAGCATATCTTTATCAACCTACTTATTTAAATGATGAAGAATTATTTGTTCTCTATAAAATGGGGTTTAATGCCAATCGAAAACAGATATGGGTGATAAATAGAAACGGGGAGAAAATATTTGAGCTCACCAGCGAGTACCAATATAGTCATTCAATGATCTCCTGGAATTCTGTTGAGGAGAAGTTGATCTTTCAGAGATTTGACCATGCAAGCTCAGGTTCCACACCAGAAGTCTGGGTTTGGGATAAAAAAGAAAATATTTTTCAGATAATTGAAAAAAATGCAGCACACGCAGAATGGGTATTCTAGCGTTGATTGTATAATGCGAATTCTATCTCCTCTTTTACAAAAGTGCTTTTCTCATTTTCCAATTGGGTTTGAAGGATATTAATACAGTCCTCGCTGGCAATCTCCCCCAGCGCCCATGCCGCATGCGCTCTAAGGTTTTCAGAACCAAAAAATAAATAATTATTTAGTGGTTCAGCGAAAATATGCTCGTGATTGTTCCCGGCAGTGATGATGAGATTGCGTTGATATTGTTCATATGATGCACGGATCAGCGGAGTTCCTTGATATTTAATTGAGAAAGCTTTCTCAGAAAGAGCCATTTCTTCGCATAAGTCCAAATTACCATCAAATATTCTTTCTGCACCAAAAAATAATTTTGATTGAGGAATTGGTATATTTAAGTTATGGGGACATACGCTTTGGCAGACATCACAACCAAAGATCCAATCACCAATCTGTCCTCTTAGATCTCGTGGAATGATCCCTTTAAATTCGATGGTTAGATAAGAAATACATCGACTGACATTTATTGTGTGATCTCCAGAAATACATTTTGTTGGACAAGCCTGCATACAGAGTTGACAATCTCCACATAGGTCTTCACAATGGTTTGGTATTTCCCCAACCATCTCATTCGTTATTATGCAGCAAAGAAAAGAGAAGGAACCTAATACAGGGTGGATCAGAAGTGAATTTTTTCCAATCCAACCCAAACCAGCTGCGAAAGCAAAATCCTTTTCCATTAAAGGCCCGGAATCAATGAAAATTTTGGAATCTATTTTCTGAGATCTATCAGAGTTAATGGAATCCATCAACGCGGTCGCTTTAGATTTAATGATCGCGTGATAATCTTCGAATTGGGCGTAAGAAGCTATTTTCCCAAATCGCAGTGGGTTTTCATGTTCTTGGTGGGGAAGCGGTCCGTAATTTACTCCAAGGACTATCATGGATTGTGCATTATCTAATAATTGACTGGGTTCTCTTCGTGAATCGATCACATATTTTTCGTGAAGAAAATCTAGCTGTCCATATTGGTTTTTATTCAACCAATCCATGAACTCATTAAAATGGGGAGATTGTTCCACATTAGTGATACTGGCAAAAGTAAAGCCAAGGGCTTTTGCCTTGGCTTTACTTTTTCTGAATTTGAGCTTCATTAATTAATATGGATTTATTTATCCACTTGGGGTTGGGGTTTTATCAGCCGTGGTTCCAACCTTAATTACTACTGACAGATCGGGCCCAAAGGGTTGACCTTTATCATTGATCATCTTGAAGTAATTTGAGTACGTGGAAAGTGGATCAGGCGCTGTCATCCGCACACTTAAAGTGATCTGGTTGTTTGGGTCAACAGATTGCGTCAAGAAAATTATTTTGTCATTTTCATCACACATGATTGGTGTGCCGTCCCAATAAACTAATTGATAACCAGTATTCCATGTGGTGGTTCCTATGTTCTCGATTTTCCAAGTCTTTGTAAATCGTTCGCCGGGCCAATAAATAGATCCATCCGGAACAGTTACATCTTCTATGAACAATGCGTTATCGGGAGATGCTGCTGGCAATCCACCTGCAGGCAGTCCTGAAGTGCCTGCTGGGCTTGTTGGCGCTGAAGGAATAGGTAATGCGGGAATTGGAAGCGGGGTGGTGGTTGGCGGTGGGGCAAGAGTTGCGGACGGGGTTAACAATGCTGCCTGAGTTATTTCGGCCTGAATCGTTCCGGCGACATCTGTCATTATGACCACGGGGTCAATGGTGGGCGTTGCATCTGGTGAGGTCCCGCATCCCGCAATTATTACTGCAAAGCTTATTAACAAACAAATCTTAATTATTTTCTTTATTTTCATTTTTATCAACCTTTCTCCTCGGTTACAGAAAGAAGTTTCATCGGATCAAATAATTGAAAGAGATTTCTTATTCTCCATACAATATAATTATACCTTTCTGATTGTGTGGATTGAGCGGTATAGTATGCCATACTTTCAAATCTCGCGCCAGAAGGTCCAACCCGTGTTTCGAAATGTAAATGAGGGTTTGAAGAATCACCCGTATTACCAACAAACCCAATTTGCTGTCCGCAGGCGACTTTATCACCGACTTCAAGGATGGAAGGATATTTGAGGTGGGCATAATATATATAAAGCGATCGATCGGTTACACTGAGTAGGAATGGAAGTTCTTCTGGAACCCAACTAAATTTTGGGTCCGGGATAACAGTTGGCTGAAGTGCGGGGAAATTTATCTGATCTAAAAAATTTGGGGATAGTGAATCTAAGGGCGTTTCGATTATTACAGCATTTCCATACGGGTATTTATCATTGATGATCGTGACAACTTCACCATCTAAAGCGGAAAGAACTTGTATGCCATCAATACTCAACAGATCTTTCCTTCTATAGAATGCAAAATCAACCCCATGGTGCCCATCATCTTGACCAGCTCGCGGCATTTTAAATAGTTGTGTGGTTATCTCGGCTAGTTCACTTATTTTTTCGCCTTCTAATGGTGAACACACATGTTGTTGCAGGCTTGGAGCTTCAATAGCTGGGGTGGTTGTTATTGTTGGCACATGTGTAAATGTTGGTTGAGGTGAAAAGGTTGCTTCGATCGTACCCGACCCAGTTATGAATACATCCGATTTGGCGGAATTGCATGCAGATGAAACTATAAGAATTATGAATAGAAGAGATATTGTTTTTATTCGAGGAAACATGCTACTTTATTTTCCTGCACTCCAGATAAAATCGTTTTTGGTAGGCTTCCCCCATGGAAAAGGTTTTTCTCGGAAGCGCTCCATCCTTTATTACGGATTGAAAAAAGGATTCCTTTTTTAAAGCCGGCAAATAGATACCTGCATTCCCTTTTGCTGTCCCCAACTCAAGAATTGCTTCGCTCCCATGAATGTAATCAACTTCTTTGATGTGGTCATGTGAAATTAGATCGTCCAAACAATTCTGTACGGATCCAATGGTCAATGTGTGGTTTGGGTTTTTTATTTTTCCTACCCAGAAACCATTCTCATCAAAAAGGCCAAATGTTTGACTTGATGATTGATTTTCGATCACTTCCTTAATTAATGAAGGGAAATCCGACGTTTTATTTAAAATTAGTTTATCGCCGAAATATGTTTTTATTCGAAGAAGCCAATCATCTTTTTTCCTTTCCAATAAGCGGTGGATCGGCTCAAATTTGATGCTCTCATCATGAAGGTTGACAACCTCAACGAGGGCGTATCTAGATGGGTGATCGTCAGGTAAGTGATGTTTATTATTCTCCCAGATTGCTTTAGCTGTGGCCAATGAATGATTCCCATCCCCGACAGCGAAAAGTAATGGGGATGTGTCAATAGGAGTAAAGTATTTATTTGACTGTAACTCTTGCGATTTTAAGTTTTCTAAAGCTTGCAAAATCTTTTCTTCAAGGGAGGGTGAAACGATATGAAAGCCTTTTATTTGACCGCTGTTTTGCATCAGATCAAAATCATACAAGGGTTCAAGCCCTTCAGTCAAGTCTGCTATAGGATCGATGACGGTCATTTCAGGATCATCGATCAGAACAAGGATATGTGGAATTTCGATCAAGGCTTCTTTGCGAATTATTATTCGCGGGGGTAATCGGTCAACAATTGTGCCTTCAGTCGCTCGAATTAATGAATGTGAGGTACTTGAAAAATCATATTGTTCAAGATCTAATGCAATAATGAGCCCTTTTCTAATCGATCCTTCAAAATGTCGTTCAACGTAAATCAAGCCATCAATTTCTTGAAAAATTCCTGTTTCTAAGTACGACTTCATTTTTCCGTTGATTTGGGACGCATGGTGCTGTTCGAGTTGGGTGCCAAGATATGCTTCAGGAAGAATCAGATTATATGAAGAAGGTGCATCCCCAACATTTTTTTCTACGGTATTCCAATACTCAGGTTGCGAGGTGAATTGATCACATGCAACAACAGCCCACTTTTCATATTCAATCTGATCGGCAGGAATTAATATTTTTGGAGACTGAACGCCAACTGCTGGATAGGTTTTCATAAATTGTTTTCCCGTAATATGTAAATTATTTAATATTTTTTATAGATATATTCTAATTGAAGACGCCAGAAAAGAAAAATATTACCTTGTGGAATTTCTACTATTACCTTAATATACCTTGACGTCATCATCTAATTCTAATAGAATTCACATTTGGTTAAATGGATTTGGAATTATTCTTTACATAACGGTATAATTGATTCAAAGCCAAATAATTATTGAAAATTGCGGAAATAGCGTATCCTTTCACGCCCCTTATATTTCTGTGATAAAAATATAAAATTTAGATAAATAATGAATTAATCAGGAGAAGCGTTCATGGTACGTATTCGTTTAAGAAGAACAGGTTTAAGAAATCAGCCAAGCTATCGCATTGTCGCGGCAGACAAAGAAAGTCCACGGGATGGGAGGTTCTTAGAGAATTTAGGTTTTTATAATCCAAGAACTGAACCTTCTACTATTGAAGTGAATGAAGAAAGAGTATTCCATTGGTTGGATAACGGTGCTCAACCGAGTGAGTCAGTTACTCAAATTTTCAATTCCGTTGGCGTTTTAGATCGTTACAAAAAATTTAAAGACGGTGAATCAATGGACAGTTTGTTAGAAGAGGCGAAAACATTCTTTGAATCCCGGCAAGTTGACCCAAAAACACGCATGGAAGCCCCAAAGGCAAAATAACATCTCTAGATTGAAAAGGAGTTAACGTGAAAGCTCTAATTGAATCGATCGCAATGCAGTTGGTTGATGATCCATCTCAAGTGTCAGTATCTGAGGTGGATGAGGGTGGTCGGGTCCGGATAGAATTGAAGGTGGCAAAGGAAGACATGGGCAGGGTAATTGGCAAGGGTGGACGTGTTGCTAATTCGATCCGTGTTCTTCTGAGAGTGGCCGCGGCACGCGAAGGAAAACGTGCAACGCTGGATATCATAGAACCATAATTGTAGGAATATAATGGACGTAGAAGTTAATCAGAACCAACCAGGCTTACTAAACAATGGTGAGCCTGTTTTTTTAGCGGTTGCAAAAATATTTAAACCGCATGGGTTAAAAGGTGAAGTGTCGGCGGAAATGCTTTCTGATTTTACTGATAGGTTAATCAAAGGAAAGCAGGTCTACATAGGAGAAGAACATCTTCCAATAAGAATAAATTCAATTAGAAAAACAAACAAAAAATATCTGATCTCGTTTTTGGATCATCCTGAGATTGAAAATGTGGAAAAATTCCGAAATAAAATGATTTATATCAAGGAAACGGAATTTCCCATGCTAACCGGAGAAGAATATTATTATCATGATCTGCTCGGGATTGAAGTTTATTCCGAAGAAAATGAATCCATTGGAGTACTTGCTGATATTCTTCGCACAGGTGCGAATGATGTATATGTCGTTCAACCACATGATAAACAAAAAGAAGAGATCTTGCTTCCTGCCATAAAAGCAGTTATTAAGAATGTTGATATTAAAGCAAGGAAAATGATTGTAAAGCTTCAAGTGTGGCGGTAATGGATAATCGGGGATATTGGATAGGGTTCGATCAAATAAGAGGAATTGGGTCAGTTCGAACAAAGAAATTGTTGGATTTCTTCGGGGATTTATCAGAAGCCTGGAAGGCAAGTCCATCAGCTCTAATCGAAGCAGGAATGCCCAAAAAAGTGGTTGATTCATTTGTAAAAATTCGTGGAGAAATAGACCTTCAGTTTGAATTAGAACGAATGGCACAACTTGGAATAAATGTTTTGACCTACTTGGATGAAGATTATCCCAGATCATTGCAATCCATTGAATATTCTCCGCCTGTTTTATACACTAAAGGTCATTTTGTTGAAGAAGATGAGTATTCAGTGGCTGTTGTTGGCACACGTCTAAAGACGTCCTATGGAAAACAAGTTTCCAGTGAATTAGCTAGATACTTAGCTTCTAATGGAATCACAGTGGTGAGTGGATTAGCGCGTGGAATTGATACTATAGCACACCAATCATCAATTGATGCTGGGGGAAGGACAATTGCAGTGTTTGGAAGTGGGCTGGATGTTATCTACCCTCCAGAAAACAGAGATCTAGCGAAAAAAATTGAATCAAATGGTGTTCTGGTAAGTGAGTTTTATCCCGGAACCCAACCAGAAGCCGTGAACTTCCCTCCACGCAACCGGATCATTTCTGGCTTATCCAAAGCCGTTGTGATCGTGGAAGCTGATGAAAAGAGCGGTGCATTAATAACAGCCAGATTTGCCGTTGAACAAGCAAGAGACGTATTTGCTGTTCCGGGTTCAATTTATGCGCCAAGGAGTAAAGGCACAAATAGATTGATAAGAGATGGTGCTATCCCGCTCATGGATTTTAGCGAGCTGCTATTGGCATTAAACATGGATCAATCATCAGAATTTAGATACGTTCAAAAAATGTTGCCAAAGAATGATCTAGAAATGTTGTTATTGAACACAATTCGTGATGAACCGCTTCATATTGATGATATTAAATCAATTACCGGATTATCAACCGATAAAGTTTCTGCAAGTTTGGTGATGATGGAATTGAAGGGGTTTGTTCGTAAAGTTGGAAATATGACTTATCAAACTGTTTTTGAAAACGCAGATGAATACGAGGTTTGATGAATACACATTATTATGCAGTTATTATGGCTGGTGGAGGAGGGACGAGATTATGGCCTCTTTCCAGAAAAGGATCCCCAAAGCAATTATTAAAAATTATAAATAAAAAATCTCTCTTTCGTATAGCAATAGACAGATTAGACGGACTATTCGATTTTGATCACATTTTTGTAGTAACAATAAAAGATCAGCTTGCAAAACTTCGTGAAGAAGCACCGGAAATTCCACTTAAAAATTATTTAATTGAACCAATGCCAAAAGGGACAGCTTCTGTCGTTGGGTTGGCAGCTACATATTTACAAAAAATCGACCCGCAGGCAGTGATGGCAATTTTAACAGCTGACCATATTATTGAAAATATTCCCCTTTTTCAAGAATTATTAACCCAAGCCAAGGCGGTTGCATTAAACAAATATCTTGTCACTCTTGGGATTAATCCGACCTTTCCTGCAACCGGGTATGGATACATAGAGGCAGGGGAAAGAATTATTGGTCAAGATAGTTTCCATGTGAAAAATTTTAAAGAAAAACCTAATTTAGAAACAGCCAATGAATACATAAAATCCAACACTTATTATTGGAATTCCGGCATGTTCATTTGGGAAGTCGGTACGATTTTAGATGAATTTAAAAAGCAAATGCCTGTTCTCTATGAAAAACTAACTAGAATACGAACTCGAATTAACCAAAACAAGCTATTTGGCGAAATAATTGATATTTGGGAGACAATAGAACCTCAGACAATTGATTATGGTATTATGGAGGGCGCTTCGAGTACGGCGGTATTGCCTGCGCACGATTTAGGATGGAAAGATGTGGGAAGTTGGGATTCACTATATTCAATTCTAAAGTCTGATCAGAATGGAATAATTCAATTAGTCGACCAAATGGTCAATGTGGAATCAAAAGATATTCTTGTTCAATCCACAGACGAAAATAAACTTATTGCGGTAATTGGATTAGAGGATATTGTTATAGTAGATCATGAAAATACTTTATTGATTTGTAAAAAAGGTGAGACTGAAAAAGTTCGCCAGGTTATTGAGATCCTAAAAGAAAAAGGATTAAATAAATACCTCTAGGAGAAATTTTGGAAGCATATTGTGTTAAATGTAAGGAAAAAAGAGAAATACAGAACCCAGTAGTTGGTTTTAATGCACGCTCAACGCCGGTTACTACGGGTACTTGCAAGGAGTGCGGGACAAAACTTTACCGGATGGGACGTACTGAATTACATGAGGGCATGGTTGCCCCTCCAATTGTAAAAAAAGAGATCAAGAGAAGTGGAAAAATGGTGATAGTAGAATCACCCGCAAAAGCACGTACTGTAGGAAATTTTTTAGGAAAAGGATATGTTGTTAGAGCATCAGTAGGCCATGTGCGTGATCTGCTTCGTTCTCAATTGTCTGTTGACGTGGAAAATAATTTCGAACCAAAATATCGAGTTCCTAATGAAAAACGACTGATTGTAAAAGAACTAAAAGCTGAAGCAAAAAAAGCTGAGGAAATTTATCTGGCAACAGACCCGGATAGAGAAGGAGAGGCGATCGCTTGGCATCTTTTAGAAGCCGCTGAGCTTGATGAAGATCGAGTGAAACGTGTCGTTTTTCATGAAATCACAAAACCAGCGATTGAAGAAGCGTTTTCTAGTCCACGAAAAATAGATACAGATCTAGTTGATGCGCAACAAGCCCGTCGTATTCTCGACAGGTTGGTTGGGTATAACCTTACGCCTCTTTTGTGGGAAAAAGTACGCGGTCGTCTTTCTGCTGGAAGGGTCCAATCTGTAACTCTAAGATTGATTGTAGAAAGAGAGCGAGAAATTGAAGCCTTTATTCCACAGGAATACTGGTCTATAGATGCAAATTTTCAACCTGAGGATACAAAAGAATTTTTTACGGCAAAGTTGTCCAAGGTTGATGGGAAAGACCCTGAATTATCAAGCAAGAATGTTGTTGATAAACTTCTCGCACAATTAAAAATAGGGTCATATTCAATTAGCGAAATTAAAAAGGGGACAAGAACTCGAAAACCATATGCGCCATTTATTACCAGCTCAATGCAGCAGCAGGCATCGCGTCAATTGGGTTTTACAGCCAAAAGGACAATGCGTATTGCCCAACAATTATATGAAGGAATTGATACTGGGAATGGTGGGGAAACGGGTCTAATTACATATATGCGAACAGACTCCATAAATATCTCACCAGTTGCCATTAAAGAAGTAAGAAATTATATTAAAGATGTACACGGTGTGGATTATCTGCCGGAAAAGGCCGTTGAGCACAAAACTCGGAACATCAAAGCACAAGAAGCACATGAAGCTATTCGGCCGACCTCAGTACTGAATTTTCCGAAAAAAGTACAACCATTTCTTAAATCAGAACAATTTAAGTTATATCAATTGATTTGGCGTCGCTTCGTTGCTTCCCAAATGTGTCCCGCGATTTATACAACGTTATCCATTGTCGTGGATGGTGAATTGGATGAAAACAAATTCCAGTTTCGTGCATCAGGTTCAGAATTATTTTTCCCCGGCTTCCTCGTGCTTTATGAAGAAGCAAAAGACGAAGATTCTGATGAAAACCAAAATGGATCATTAAAATTGCCTAAAGGGTTAACCAAAGGAAAGATAGTGAAACTTACTAAGTTGTTTCCTTCTCAGCACTTTACACAACCGCCTCCGAGATTTACGGAAGCATCTCTGATACAGGTGCTAGAAGAATTTGGGATTGGCAGACCTTCAACATACGCGCCGATTATTTCAACAATCCAAGCGCGTGGATACGTTGAACGAGATAACAAGCGTCTATTGGCAACTGAGACCGGTTTTGTTGTTAATGATCTCTTAATTGAATACTTCCCTGATGTTCTTGGAGTGAATTTCACGGCGAAAATGGAAGAGGATCTAGATGAGATTGCAGACGGAAAACGCAATTGGAGCGATCTGATCGCAGAATTTTATAAAAACTTTGAACCAAGGTTGAAACATGCCCAGGAAGAAATGCCAGAGACAAAAACAGAACCAGAAAAAATTGGCCGAAATTGTCCGACATGTGGAAATGATTTAATAATTAAATGGGGTAGATTTGGGAAATTTATTAGTTGTAGCAATTATCCTGAATGCAAGTATACAGAACCATTTTTAGAAAAAATTGGCGTGCTTTGTCCAAAGGATGGCGGGGAGATCGTCCTTAGAAAAACCCGTAAAGGCCGAATCTTTTATGGATGTGAAAATTATCCAAACTGTGATTTCACTTCATGGAAGAAACCCATAAAAGCTGGTTGTCCTTCATGCGGTGGTCTATTGGTATACAAAAATAAAACAGAATATCAGTGTCTTGGGTGTGAGAATATAACATTTACTGATAATATAGTTATTGAGGAAGCGGCATAAAACTTGCATCTTCTTTAGTTGTAATAATCTTGTCAATTAACAGGAGAAAAGGCTATGGAAAAACTAAAAATATTTTTCAAAAATCCGGTCAGTTTGGGTCTGGTTGGATTAGTAGTGGGTATGATTTTAGGTTTGGTCGTTCTCGGGTGGGGGATTTGGCCGGTGAAATGGACAGATGCTGCTCCAGCAACCCTTCAAGAGGATTATCAGAGAGACTACCTTTGCATGACAATAGATTCCTATATAAAAAACCAGGATATGGAACTTATGCAGCTCAGGTGGGATGGGTTAGGAGAAGATGCTGAAAAACTTTTGAATACATTAACGCCAGCTGTGTGTCGATTCAGTTCTACTGCTGAGATTGATGCATTCAAAGAGGTAATGAGTATTCAAAGTCTTGTATCAGAATTTTCAACCGATGCACCAGTTCTAGAAGCTCCGGCTGAAGAATTGAATGGAAACGTTTTGGAAATTGGCGGGGAGGAAATACCTGAAGCGAAAACGATTTCTATTCTTCCGCTTGCCATTCTTATATTGCTAACACTTGTCGTTGGAGGAATTCTCGTTTTCCTTATGATCAAGCGCAGCAAAGGTGACAATGCTGGCCAGGCAAAAGCAGCCAAAGTTGTGATCCCGAAGAATGATAATGCGAATGATCCTTTTCACCAATCTGAAAAAAACGCAACCAAGGAAGCCCCGCTGGCACAATTCATGACCACGTATCGACAGGGTGATGATTTGTACGATGATTCTTTTAGCATCGATTCATTAAACGGTGAGTTTTTAGGTGAGTGTGGCGTTGGCATTGCAGAAACGATTGGTGTAGGGGATCCAAAAAAAGTGACAGCGCTCGAAGTATGGTTGTTTGATAAAAATGATATTCAAACGGTTACCAAAGTGTTGATGAGTGAACACGCAAACAACGATTCGACATTGCGTCAAAGACTGCTTTCCAAGGGTGAACCAATATTAATTGAACCAGGAATGCGTTTCCTGATGGAAACAGCGTCTCTCCAACTGGAAGCACACGTTATTGATATGGTTTATGCTCGCGGACCTTTACCTGAAAATAGCTATTTCTCTCGCTTAACGCTTGAAGTTTCTGTTTGGGCAAAATAAATTAACTGAAAACACCTCTTGCCTTATTCATACAAGAGGTGTTTTTGTTTAAAGTGGTTTATATGATAATCAATTCCTGAATTATATTTATTTAATACCTGTGATCTTAAAATTAATATGCCCAGACGGGGTCTTGATACGAACAATATCACCAATTTTATGGTTTAAAAGAGCGCTACCGATGGGGGATTCATAAGAGAGTTTTCCATTTTCCGGATCTGCTTCCTTTGAACCGACAATGTGAATGTTTTCCTCAGCATAGCCTTCTTCTTTGACAATTACATTAGATCCAATTTGTACTACAT
>JAUSPC010000009.1 GCA_030655835.1 Pelolinea sp. | reverse complement strand
ATATGGGTCGAAAAGTACATCCGATCGGAATGCGTTTGGGAATAATACGCACTTGGGACGGAAGGTGGTTCGCTGAGGGTCAAAACTATATTGATCAATTCCATCAGGATCTTAAAATCCAGGAAATGATCAGGACCATGGGTGATCGTGCTGGTGTTTCGGAAATAGAAATTGAGCGGTTTCCAAGCAAGGTCAAAATCGTAGTTCATACCGCAAAACCGGGAATTTTGATTGGTAGAAAAGGCGAGACTGTCAAAGTCCTTCGAAAAGAACTCGAGGATTTGACCGGAAAGAAGATTGATCTTGAAATCATGGAAATTAAGAACCCTGATTGCGATGCCTTATTGGTTGCTGAGAATGTGGCTTCACAAATAGAACGCCGAATCAGTTATCGGCGAGCTATGAAAAGGGCGATTCAAAATGGTATTCGCCAAGGTGCTGAAGGTGTCAAGATTCAAGTCGCTGGTCGTTTAAATGGAGCAGAAATGTGTCGAACCATTTGGCTGCGAGAAGGTCGTGTACCTCTTCAAACTTTGCGTGCTGATATCGATTTTTCTCGCGCAGAAGCTGATACTTCATATGGAAAGATCGGTGTGAAGGTATGGGTGTACAAAGGTGAAGTTTTACCTGGATCTGTCGAAAAAATGGAAAAAACGGAGGGTGTGTACGTTAGTGAATAATGAATTCACGAATGATACATTTTCCTTAGAAGAGGTTGTACTATGTTGATGCCAAAAAGAGTAAAGTATCGCAAACAAATGCGAGGTCGGATGCGCGGAAAAGCGCACCGTGGGGTAGATATATTAAATGGCGATTTCGCATTGCAAGCTTTAGAGCCCGGTTGGGTATCTGCCCGTCAGATCGAAGCGGCAAGACGTGCAATAGTTAGAGCATTGAAGCGCCGCGGAAAAGTCTGGATCAGAATATTTCCAGACAAACCGATCACGAAAAGAGCTGCTGAATCCCGCATGGGTAAAGGCAAAGGCGCAGTTGAATATTGGGCAGCGGTTGTGAAACCGGGAAGAATTATATTTGAGGTTGGCGGTCTTGATGAAGAAACATCAATTAAAGCGCTTAAACAAGCAACGTATAAATTCTCGATTAAGACTAAAGTTGTCTCCAAAAGCGATTTTATTGGAGGTCAAGCATGAAAAATAGTGAAATTCGCTTGATGAGCATAGATGAGATCAGCTCAAAACTACAAGAAACAAAACAAGGATTTATGCTGCTGAGATTTCAGTCCGTGAGCGGACAGTTAACTGATACCAGTAAAATTCAAAATGTTAAAAAATTAATTGCCCGGTTTGAAACGATCTTGCGTGAAAAACAATTGGGTATTAATACAAAAGGTGAAGCATGAATACTCGCAGAAGATTAACGGGCGTTGTTGCCAGCAATAAAATGATGAAAACAGTCATCGTGGAAATATCAAGATCATATCGGCACCCGCTTTATGAGAAGGTAGTCCACAAGAGTAAGAGATTTAAAGTGCATGACGAATTGAATTGCCAAGTCGGTGACGAAGTTCAAATTGTGGAATGCAAACCGATCTCAAAGCATAAAAGCTGGACTGTTGAAAAAATTCTAAAATCGCAGGAATCTACTGAAGAAGTACCTGTGGTAGGCGAGGTATAAACCATGATTCAACAGGAATCACGATTAGTAGTCGCAGATAACACTGGCGCAAAAGAGATCTTAGTCATTCGCGTCTTGGGCGGCTCAACACGAAAATATGGCGGTGTGGGTGATGTTGTAGTGGCAACTGTGAAATTCGCCACTCCTCAAGGCTCAGTTAAGAAAAGCGAGATCGTAAAAGCGGTTATCGTTCGCACGGCACACCCATGGCGCCGAAGTGATGGATCTACGATCCGATTTGATGATAATGCAGCTGTTATTTTAGATACCGACGAACAAAATCCTAAAGGGACACGCATTTTTGGACCAGTAGCCCGAGAATTACGAGAAAAGGGATATATGAAGATAGTTTCCCTCGCCCCGGAAGTATTGTAAAAAAAATTAGGAGTTAGCAGGATGAAGATGCGAATTAAAAAAGGTGACCAGGTCGAGGTGATCACTGGTAAACCAGAAAACAAAGGCAAGCGTGGAGAAGTCATTCGCGTTTTACCAAAAGAAGGACGTGTTGTTGTTCAGGGTGTCAATATTCGAACGAAACACCAACGGCAAGTTCAATCTGAAGGTAAAACCGTGAATCCTGGGATCGTGAAATTAGAAGGTCCGCTTGACGTATCTAATGTGATGATTGTATGTAAAAAATGCAATAAGCCTTCTCGTGTAGGAATATCACGTGATGGAGAGAAAGCTATTCGCGTCTGCAAAAAATGCGGCGGAATAATTGACTAAGGAAAAACCGCTGTTGGGAGTTATTGAATGAATGCAATGAAAGAAAGATACCGAAAAGAAATTGTACCAGTGCTGATGAAAGAATTGGGACTGGATAATGTTATGCAAGTACCTAATATTGAAAAAATCGTTTTGAATATTGGGATGGGTGAGGCGCTTGATGATACAAAAACGCTTGATGCAGCATCAGCTGACATAGAGAAGATAACTGGTCAAAAACCTGTTTTCACCAAAGCAAAAAAGAGTATTGCCAACTTTAAACTTCGGGATGGACGTTTGATCGGAGTTAAGGTTACTTTACGCGGAGATAAGATGTGGTCGCTGCTTGATCGATTAGTGAATATTGCACTACCGCGTGTCCGAGACTTTAGAGGTGTATCACCAAAATCATTTGATGGTCGCGGAAACTACACGTTAGGTCTTCGGGAACAATTGATATTTCCAGAAATTGAATATGATTCAATCGATAAAATTCGGGGTATGGAAATAACCTTTGTTACAACCGCTACGAATGACGAGCAGGCAACTGCGTTATTAAAACATTTAGGAATGCCTTTCAGGAAGGTCTAATTATGGCAAAAAAATGTATGGAATATAGAGAACAACGACGGAAATATCCGAATCAGGTTCGAAATCGCTGTCAAATCTGCGGTCGTCCGCGTGGTTTTATTCGGCGTTTTGGTGTTTGCAGGATTTGCTTTAGGGAGCTTGCTCTCAATGGGAAAATTCCTGGCGTAACGAAATCATCTTGGTAATTCCAAACCGGAGGTATGTAAATGAGTGTAAATGATCCTATTGCTGATATGCTGACTCGCATCCGGAATGGTGTTATGAGTAACCATACCGTGGTAGCAATGCCAAGCTCAACTTTGAAGGCTGAAATTGCTC
>JAUSPC010000006.1 GCA_030655835.1 Pelolinea sp. | reverse complement strand
GAGTCTACTGCAGAAAGGTTGGTACGCCATTTTCGTTAGGTGAAAGTGGGAGAAAGTTGGCAAAAAGGCATCAAATAACTGCAATTTGCTCATGAAAACACCTAAAAATGCCATCAAAATGGGAAAGAATTATTTGCGATTTTTGAAAATCGAGTAACTGCAGAGGACTCTAATATAGATTTCAGGAATTGATAATCTAGAATTAGTTTTTCCTAATCCCATACTATAATTCCAATCATGAAATTCAATCCTTCGCAACCAGCGCAATTGATCGAGAAGCAGTCTGCTTTGGAAGCCATCCTGCCGGAGCTGTCTGAGGGCGCATACCTTGCTGTGGACACGGAATCCAACAGTTTGTTCGCTTATCAGGAGCAGGTGTGCCTGATCCAATTCTCAAACGAAAAAACGGATTATCTGATCGACACTCTTGCGGATCTTGACCTATCGTGCCTGCATGCGGTCTTCAGCGACCCAAAGCTTGAAAAGGTTTTTCATGCCGCTGAGTACGACATTGTATGTTTGAAGAGAGATTTTGGGTTTGAATTTAATGCGCTGTTTGACACGATGCAGGCTGCCCGTATTCTGGGTTTCAAACATCTTGGCCTATCAAAGCTATTGGAAGACCAATTCAAAATTGATTCGGTCAAGAGCTTTCAAAAAGCGAATTGGGGCAAGCGGCCCCTGACGCAGCTGATGCGCCAATATGCGCGGCTGGATACGCATTACCTGATCCCGCTCCGAGAAAAATTGGAAAAGCAGCTGCAGAAGAACGGTCTGCTTGAACTGGCACAGGAGGATTTTGAGCGTCTGTGTAAAGTGGAGAATAATCACAACAAGGCGCCCCTGTACACACAGATCAATGGGTATCATCACCTCTCCCAACGCCAGTTGACTGTGTTGGACGCGTTATGCCGCTACCGGGATTCCATTGCTTCCCAATTGGACCGGCCGCTTTTTAAAGTGATCGGCGCGCGTGTCCTATTTTCGCTGGCGGAAGCGAGCCCAAAAACGCTTGATGAATTGGAAAACATTAAAGATCTTTCTTCACGGATGGCAAGTAAATATGGAGATGGATTGATCGCTGCCATCCAACTGGGATTGAGAGCTCCGCTGATCGTGCTGCCCACGTATCAACGACTATCGCGCGATTATATTAACCGGGTTGAGAATTTGAAACTATGGCGAAAGAATAGGGGAAAAAAGATGGGGGTACAATCAGATATCGTCTTACCGAAGGATATTCTAGAAGATATTGCAGGCAAACATCCGAAGGAATTGAGCGCATTGAAAGATATGATGAAAGATGTGCCCTGGCGGTACCAGCATTACGGGGAAGAGATCCTACAGGTGATTGTGTAAGGAAAATTGACATGAAGATACGATTTTATGGCGCAGCGCGAACGGTTACCGGCTCTCAGCATTTGATCGAAGTCAATGGAAAGAAATTATTATTAGAATGCGGCATTTTTCAGGGCAGGCGGCGCGAGTTTTACGAACGCAACTGCTGTTTTGCTTTTGACCCGAAAGACATCGATGCCGTCATCCTCTCGCACGCGCATATCGACCATTCCGGAAACCTCCCCAACCTGGTTAAGCAGGGGTACGACAATCCCATTTACGCGACCCCGCCCACAGCAGAATTGGCCGCTATCATGCTGCGCGATTCAGGACATATTTATCAGGAAAACGCGGAATACCTCAACAAGAAAAAACGCAAACACGGCCAGCCTGCGGTAGAGCCGCTGTATACCGTGCTCGACGCGGAAAAAGTACCGGACCTATTCAGAGAAGTGGACTATGATGAATCCTTTGAACCAATCAGCGGTGTGACCGCCCACCTGGTGGACGCAGGACACATTTTAGGATCCGCAGCCGTGATCCTGGATGTGGAAGAAAACGGAAAGAAAACACGCTTATGGTTTTCCGGGGACATCGGCCGTGAACGGCTGCCGCTCCTGAGAGATCCGATCATGCCAAAGGATGTGGACGTGTTGATGATGGAATGCACATACGGGGATAAGGCGCACCGCGACCCGGAAAGCGCTTATATTGAGTTTCGTGATGTGGTCAAACGCACGATCGCGCGGGGCGGCAAGGTGGTTGTGCCGGCTTTCGCTGTGGGACGTACACAGGAATTGGTGTACGCGCTGAACCGCATGATCACGGAAGGGGAAGTGCCGCGCATTCCTGTGTTCGTGGACAGTCCGCTGGCGATCAACGCGACGGAGATATTCCAGAAACATCCCGATTATTATGATGATGAGACGCACGACTTCGTGCGGACAGGCAAGCACCCCGCACTGACCTTCCCGGGTTTAAGATACACAAGACCAGTGTCTGAATCAAAGGAAATCAATGAAATGCATGAACCAATGGTGATCATTTCGGCGTCTGGAATGGCGGAAGCCGGGCGGATCCTGCATCACCTGATCGCTAATATTGGGGATGCGCGCAATACGGTATGTATCGTGTCCTGGCAGGCACCCCACACCCTTGGGCGCAGACTGGCGGAACGGCAGAAGCGGTTGCGCATTTTTGGGGAAGAATTTGACGTGCGAGCGGAAATCGCAACCATCGGCGGATTGTCCGCGCATGCTGGGCAGGATATGCTGCTGAAATACGCGCGGTCAGCGAACGCGAATGGTCTGAAGCATATCTTTTTGGTGCATGGGGATGAAGAACCAGCCGCCATTTTGATGGAGAAGATGAAAGAAGAAGGCATCAGTAAAGTCAGTTTCCCGGAACGTGGGGATGTGTTCGAGATCTAAGAAGATTTAAAGATCGGGGTATATATAGAAGAAGAGATCGCTATGGCAGAAGAAGCTAATTATCAACAATCTGGTTTATTAAATATCAACAAAAAAATGGTCTCATTTGATATGGAGATCGCAAAAGACCTGCCGGATGATTTCGACAGTATTAAGGATTACCGCCCGCTGGGGATCAGCTGCGCCGCCGCGGTCACGCATGATGGGATTGTGACCACGTGGTATGGAGGAAAACAAATCAGAACATTTGCTGACCGGATGTCCAAGTGTGAGGCGGTAGAGATGGTTGACTATCTCTGGGATCTGCGCCAGGGTGGATATCAGATCTATACCTGGAACGGACTGGGTTTTGATTTTGATATTTTATACGAGGAGTCGGGTTGGGACGAGCGCTGTAAAGAGATGGCGCGCACGCATGTGGATATGATGTTCCATTTTTTCTGCATCAAAGGGTACGCGATCTCGCTGGATAAGGCAGCCAAAGGGATGGGGCTGGACGGAAAAACAGCGGGGATGAACGGCGCACAGGCACCGAAATTATGGCGTGAAGGACAATATGAGCAGGTGCTGGAATATGTCACGCAGGATGCACGCCTGACGCTGGATCTGGCCAATAAATGCGAAAGTAAAAGAGAAGTATGCTGGACAAGCAACCGAGGAAAACCGCAAGTATGTAAGCTGCCAGCGGGGTGGTTGTCGGTGGATCAGGCGCTTGACCTGCCGGAGGCAGATACTTCCTGGATGGCAACCCCGTGGCCGCGCTCTAAATTTACCGGATGGTTATAGAAACTCCCATAAAGAAAATCACAAAGTCCGAAATCATTAACTTTCACATTAGAAAATCAATGTTGTTATAATCAATTTGATGCCTATACAATCCCTGTTTTCCCGTTTCCATGCTTATTTTCGGTCGTCAAAAGGCAGGCGTGTTGGTTTATGGCTGGCTTATTTTACTTTTTGGGGAGCCGCTGCTGCTGTTCTGCCGTATGTTCCTTTATATTATGAGAGCGTTAACCTTTCCGGGAGCCAGATCGGGCAGTTGAACAGCATCCCATTCTTTATTGCAATGTTCAGCAGCGTTTTTTTTGGAATTTTATCGGACGTGTCAAAAAAGAATAAACTACTGCTAAGGGTATGTGTTGTGGGAATGATCAGCGCGCTTTTCCTTTTTCCCCGGGTGTCTACATTTACTGCTTTCATTCCGATCGTGTTGATCTATTCCATGTTTCAGGCGCCAGCGAATCCTATCCTGGATGAGACGACCTTGACTGTTTTAGAGAAACCGGAATTATATGGCAGGGTACGCGTGGGTGGTTCGATCGGCTGGGGGTTGATGGTGCTGGCGACGGGATTCTTGATCGATAATCTGGGATTGGGAATCCCGGTCATTTTTTATCTGAATATCGCTTACCTGCTGGTGTTTTTTCTTATCATTTCAGTAATACCAGAGCCTGCGTCAAAGAAGACCATGGATAGACCCAAAGTGACATTTGGAAAAATTGGGGAGATGTTCCGAAAACCCGGTTTTATCTTGATCTTTGTTCTGATCATCATCTGGGGGATGGGCGAAGCGAGCATCACCAATTTCCTGTTTCTGCACATCAAACAACTGGGCGGCAGCTCCACATTGATGGGAACCGCATTATCGATATCATTGATCGGGGAGATCGTGACCTTTTCGATCGCAAATAAGATCCAGGAGAAGATCGGGGAATTGAAGATGATCCTGCTGGCTTTTATTGTACTGATCGCATGGCTGACCGGATTGGCTTTGATCAAAGACCCAAATATGATCCCGCTGTTCCAGATTTTTGGCGGTGCCGGGTTCGCTTTGATGCATTCGGGAAGCGTGGCGTATGTGAATCGGCGCGCTCCGAAAGAACTTGGAACGACCGCTCAGGCGCTGCGGGGAGGATTGTATTCCGGGTTTGGGGTAGGGATCGGTACGCTTCTCAGCGGTAGATTGTATGAATTTATGGGGTCGAGCAGCTTGTATCAAACGATGGCTTTCATTCAGCTGGGAGGTTTTATACTGGGTGTTGTGGTGTATTTGCGAGACCGCAGGGCGCAATCGGCAAAGGCCGCCGATCTGCCAGAATAAAAAGACCGGGAGCGCCGCTCCCGGCAAGGTTGTATTGTAACCCAGTAGACTTATCTTCTACAACTAATCTCTTGATCCATTAGAACGTCACATGTACTGCGCTAACAGTTCCCCACGAATGGAGTTTGAGAAAGTATCTTAATCATCAAATGGCTGTTGTAAACCCAATAAGCTCATGGCCAGGAACATGATGCTGACCAATCCTATCGTTAATCGAGCAATAATCGCCATGAAACACCTCAGATCGCCTTTTTGGGATCGTTAATAAATTTCGGCGTAATGATCTCAAAAGGCATTCAATTTGGCTCCCGCAATAATGCGAACAGCCGTTTAAAAAAATACAATAATTTCTAACTTATCCTATATAACGCATTAAATGCAAAAAAGTTCCGTTTTTATTGAGGCAATTTAAATGAATTTATAGTGAATAGATCAGGAATGAAGCGCCCACACCCCGGCTATTTTTTCCCCGCAGTGAGGGCAGGTGCCTTCATTGGTGATGCTGATCTGTTTAAGCGCATACCCTGTCCGCTCGATGAGCAGGGTTTGGCAGTGGGGACAATAGGTGTTCTCAAGCGAGCCGACACGACCGGGTAAATTTCCGGCATACACATACCGCAGGCCGGCTTCCTGACCGATCTCAGCCGCGCGCTGAATTGTGTCGGCGGATGTGCGGTCCACGCCCAGGTGCTTATAGGTCGGATAAAAGGCCGTCACATGCCAGGGGATATCCCGAGATATAGTGGAAAGATAGCGGGCGGTATCCCAGAGCTCCTCGTTGCTGTCGTTGAAATCCGGGATGACCAGGGTCACCACTTCCACCCACATGCCGAGATCGTGGGCGCGCTGGATGGTGTCTTGAACAACTTGTAAATTGCCGCCCAATGAGCGGTATTTTTCATCGGTCATGGTTTTAAGGTCGATCTTATAGCCATCCAGATAGGGCTGCAGGGCAAGCAGCGCTTCCGGGGTAGCAAACCCGTTGGACACATACACGCATTTCAACCCGTTGTCCTTTGCGGTTTTAAATATCTCAATTGCCCATTCGGTGGTGATGAGGGGTTCATTGTAAGAGGAGGCGATGATCTGCGCCCCCGAGTTGACGGCAAAGCGTGCCAGATCCCGGGGGCTTATTTCCTGGATGTAGCGCAAGCTGCTTTCTGAAGCAGGATCGCGCAGTGCCTGCGAACTGACCCAGTTCTGGCAAAAATCACAGTGAAAATTACACCCCAACATGCCAAACGTCAGAGCGCTGCTTCCGGGCAGGAAATGCATGAAGGGTTTCTTTTCGATCGGATCAACATTGGCCGCAGCCACATATCCCCAGGGCACCTGCAATTGACCATTCTTGTTTACGCGCATCTGGCAAATGCCGCGTTTACCGGGGCGAATGAGGCAGCGCTGGCCGCAGGCGGTACAGCGCAGAGCGCCATCTGCCTCTTCAAAAAGCCATCCCGGCTGCATCAGTTCGTCCAATCTTTGTGATAAATTGTGCATCTTTTGTATTATAGCAACTACCAATTGGTGTACAGGTATAATCTGGTTGGAATAATTACAATAGTTTGCAAGAGGTGAAGGATGCCTGAACATATACCGATCATGATCGGTGATGACATGATAGAAAAGTTCATTGAATATTGCCAGAAGAATGAATATGAGAAATTTTTGATCGTGGCGGATGAGAATACCGCTCGCGTACTTGGGGATGATGTGCACCAAGCTGTCCAGATCCAGGGGTGGGACGCGATCTATTATGTGCTGGATCCCGATGGACTGCATTCGGATGATGTAACCCTCACACGTGTATTGAATGCTTATGATGCGGTACCGCGTCTATTCGTGGCAGTCGGTTCAGGCACGATCACGGATACGGCGCGCTTCACCAGCCACCGATCGCAGAATAAATTTGTGTCTTTCCCGACGGCCGCATCGGTTGACGCATACACATCCAAAAATGCACCAATCACAATTGGCGGACTTAAAGGGTCTGTATACTGCCATGCACCGACCGCAATTTTCACGGATCTGCCCACGATCTGTGCGGCTCCAAAATTCCTGACCGCATCCGGTTTTGGGGATCTGATCAGTAAACTGACCTCCTCTTCGGATTGGAAGATCACCCACTTGGTGTGGGGATCAGATTTTAATGAAGCGATCTATAAAAGCGTGCTCCAGGCAGCTCAAAAAGCAGCGGACGTGGTGGACGGCATCCGCGCATCTGATCCGGAAAGTATGGCTGTGATGATGGAAGGGCAATTCGCGAGCGGCTTCTGCATGGCTGATTTTGGAAACAGTGCTCCGGCTTCCGGCGCCGAGCATCACATCGCCCATATCTGGGAGATGATGTTCCATTGGGAAAAGAAAGAAGGACTTTTTCACGGCAACGCGGTTGGCGTGGCGGCCATCCAATGTGCGGAATGGTATCAACACCTGCGCGCATTGTCGCGCGAAGACGCACAAGCGCTGCTAGACCACGCAGTTATTCCTCCCCGAGACCAGCAGATCAAAGCGCTTAAAGAGCATCTTCCTATCATCGCTGACGAACTGATCGAAAGTGATCCAATATATTTGCAGTTGAGCGATCCAAAGCTATTCACCCGTATCCGCGAGCGGATGCTTGATCAGTGGGATGAGATCCAGGCGGTTGCGGCGTATGTGCTGCCACCGGACGTGATCTGCGGTTGGATCAAGAGTCTTGGCGGACCGGTCACCACACAGGAACTGGAATTAACCCAGGAGCAGGCCGAGACCGCACTGGAATATGGTCATTATCTGCGTGAACGGTTTTCCATTAATATCATCCGGGTATTATTTGGATGGTGATCCGGGCTCAAATAGTACCATTCTATAGCTTCATATAAACCGCTATAATTGGGCGTGATGGATAAAAAATCACTCAATACACTTGAATTTCCAAAGATCCTGGACCAATTGGCTGAATATACTGCCTTCAGTGCGTCGAGGACTTTGGTGCGCGCGCTGCGGCCAACCAATGATCTGGCGTTAGCTCAAGAACGACTGGATCGAACAAGCGAGGCATGCAGACTGCTGAGTGAATACGCGGACATTAGCGTGGGGGGCGCCAGAGATGTCCGCCCGCAGGCTGAGCTGGCTGCGCGAGGAGGTGTTCTCTCCCCTGAAGAATTACTTAATATTAAAGGAACGCTTATTTCAGGAAGAGACCTATTCCGGTTTTTTGAAAAGCTGCCTCTGGAGATACCGAATTTATTGGCGATATGTGCAAACTTGGCGCCGCCGGAAGGACTGATCGAAGCGATATCGCAAGTGCTGAGCGATAAAGGCGAAGTGGAGGACAGGGCATCACAGGCATTGGGGGAGATTCGGAACAACCTAAAGCGCGCCAATGACCGCATCACGCATACGCTCACACGCATGATCAACGATCCATCCACAGCGCGCATGCTGCAGGAAGCGATCATTACCAAACGCTCAGACCGCTATGTGATCCCAATAAAATCAGAATATAAAAGCAGGATGAAATGTGTTGTGCAGGATCAATCTTCTTCCGGAGCAACGCTGTTCGTGGAACCGCTGCCGGTAGTGGACCTAAACAACGACCGCATCTCGTTAACCGCTGCTGAAAAGGAAGAAGTACACCGCATCCTCACTGAGCTTTCCCGGAAAATTGGCGAATGGGTCAGGGAAATTCAAGAAATTGTTCGCACTCTGGCTTCTTTAGATCTTTCGCTGGCGTGCGCGAAATACGCATTGGAGCTGAATGCAGTAGAGCCCATTCTGGTTCCGTTCTCTGATAATAAAAGCGAAATTCCTGACCCGATCATCAAATTTCTGAATGCCCGCCATCCTCTGCTTGACCCAAAGACAGTCGTCCCGACCGATATTGTGCTTGAAAAAGGCACACATGCTCTGATCATCACCGGACCTAATACGGGCGGAAAAACCATCTCTCTGAAGACAGCGGGACTGCTGGTCATCATGGCGCACTGCGGGCTGCATATTCCTGCCCGATCCGGTTCACAGACATGTGTTTTCAAAGATGTGTTCGCGGATATTGGGGATGAGCAGTCGATCGAACAATCGCTGTCCACTTTTTCCGGACACGTCACCAATATAGTTCAAATCCTAAAAAAAGCGGGCCGGGACACATTGGTCCTGCTGGATGAACTGGGCGCTGGTACTGACCCGCAGGAAGGGTCTGCTTTAGCGCGGGCGATCCTTACATTTCTTATGCGCAGGCAAACACCTGCTCTGATCGCTACCCATTATCCGGAATTGAAGGCGTTTGCTCACAGCGCGGACGGTGTTCTGAACGCCAGCGTAGAATTTGATGCCCAATCATTGAGACCCACTTACCGATTATTAATTGGCATCCCGGGCCGGTCGAATGCTCTGGCGATCGCCAAACGGCTTGGTATTTCTGAAGAGATCATTCAGGACGCACGCGGGATGATCGACCCAGACAATTTGCAGGCAGACGACCTGTTGAATGAAATTCACCATCAATTGGAGCAAGCGCGTAAAGACCACACGCAAGCGGAAGCCTTGAGAATGGACGTGGAGATTGAAAAAGAAGATCTGCAGGCAAGGTTAGGCGGGATCGAAGAAGAACGCATGCAGCTGTTGGAGGATGCCCGCCGTCAGGCGGGGAAGGAAGCGGAGAAACTGTACGCGGAGATCGACGCGCTCCGGAAAGAGGCGGCAGGCGCAACGGTTTCCTCGCAAGTCAAGAAAGATCTGCGCAAAAAGTGGATACATTAAAAGAAAAGATCGAAGAACCGATCGAAAAACAGTACCTGCAAGAGGTGAAGGAACGTCGACCGCTGAGGATCGGAGATCGGGTGCGCGTGCGCAGGTTGGATACGGATGGGATCGTATCTTCGATCGCAGAAGATGATGTGGAGGTACAGATCGGGAAGATGCATGTGAAGGTGGATGTGCGCGAGATCGAACGCTCAAATAACAAAAATCCGGTAAAAGATGAACCGGTCGAGATCACAGGACGAGGAGATTCCGGTAAGGAAATATTCTATCCTTCACCGGGCATAGAGCTGCATTTGAGGGGCATGCGGGCGGAGGATGCGCTCCTTAAGCTTGACCGCTACCTGGATTCGGCGCATGCAGCCGGACTTCCTTTTGTACGCATCGTGCACGGCAAAGGTACAGGTACATTGAGGCAGGTGGTGCGGGAAGCTCTGGAAACCGCGCAGCTGGTGGACAGATGGGAGATCGCGATGGACAATGAGGGTGGAGAAGGCGTTACGATCGCTTTTCTGAGTGAAAATTAAAGAAAAGATCGATAGTGGCTGACCTCCCTCACTATCGATCTTCTTTCACGGAGTCCCTATTTTCCGTGCTGCAATGGTTAAAAAGATAAGATACCTCCGAACCACACACAATAGTACCATACAATGTTAAATTATTAGTATTGTTGTAATAACAACATAACAATACTTCCATGTTTTTTAGACAAAACAAGTGTTAAGATCGCGGAAAATGAAATAAAAACAGGCAGGCATTGATCAATGCCTGCCTGTTGAATTTACTTATAGGTTACTTATAACCAAAGCTTACAAAACTTCCTGATGCGAAGACGGATATCCCACCGGTCGTGATGTCAAATCGCAGGAGGGTGACATCCCCCCAATTTTCACCCCGAACCTCCACGAGCAGGGTTTTGGTATCCAGCCATCCAGCCGGGCGCATGAAGGTGACCTGATCGCCGTTGATAACCTGAGCAGCAGCGGTGGCTTCCAAGGCGCCAATCACACCTCCGGTTTGGATTTCGCCCACACGGACACGTGGGTCGAAATCGTATGGATCAGAGATTATCGAACCGTTCGCCTCTAACCAGGCGGCAAATCGATTATCCGGAGAAAAAACGACCCAACCTGCCCCGCGGTCGCTGTTGGGATCCAGTGAAAAAGTGGTTTGCTGGTTATTGGATAAATTAATTACCGTCATTGCCCGGTTTCCCGAGGCATCCATATCGATTGAGCCCGCATAGGTCAGGTCAGGTGAGATGCCCTGAAAACTGCGATTCGTGCTTAGATATTGCAGGTTATCCCCGTTGGTAAGATCAAAGAGAGACAATTCTTTTGTGATCGGAAAGATCAAGTCTGCGCCCCCAATACCCCATGCTGTTTTCGTATACCAAACCGCCTGCGCTTGACCACTGATCGTTTTTATGCCAACGGGTTTTAGCGCCCAATAATTTGGCGCATCGACAAGATCATAAAAAGAGCCAACAGTCCCCAGATTTTCTGGATTTCCCGAATATAAGAAGGAATGCGGAAAGTTATCCGCATCGATCTGAACTTCTGAAAAAATAAGGGCTGATTGGCCTGGAGCGCCGATGAGAGAAAGTAAATAATTGGTTTGGCGTAATGTGGCCACCTGACCATTGGTATTGGCCATCAGTCCTTGTCCTGGTTCCCAACTGTGGTAGATAACAGGCGGGAAGGGTTGGCCGGGGATCACAGGGCCAGTGATGGCCACATTATCTGGTTCCGCTGTTCCAATGCCCGGAGTTTGAATTTCAGTGATAACCTGACCGTTCGTATCGAGATACGTGAGGCTGAGCTGATTATCTGTATTGACCAATACACCATCAGGGATTAGATCTCCGCTCTTGTCTTCGGCCAGAACCACATCATCAGATGGACTATCTTTCACTGCATCTGAAGCATCCTGCTGTCCGCCTGCCAGGTCACCTTTTGCTGATCCACAACCGGTGAATAATAGAAGCGTGAACAAGGCGATCAAATAGATTAAAGTTTTCCTAATTTTCATTAATATTTCTCCAAGATATTGTTTGTATCGTTATAACGAAAAAAAGTTAAAAAAGTTCCCTTGAAGAAAAAATTAGAACCACATTTCTTTGATATCTTTGTCAGCAAGCAGCTTTTGGACCACTTTATCGTG
>JAUSPC010000004.1 GCA_030655835.1 Pelolinea sp. | reverse complement strand
ACGCTTATGCATCCCGTGTTTGGAAAGGAGATGATTAAATCCTTCGCGTTGAAGGTTTATTTAATCCCGGCATCCTTTCCGATGCTGGTTTTTATTTAAGTGGACGAATGAAGCAAAAAGAAGAAAATAAATATTATTTCACATAAAAACAAAACTGGCACCTACCGAATTCTGGTGTCAGTTTGTATAATTTACTCAAAGAGGCTTTTATTTATTTGTCTATCTTTTGGGATGCACTCCAATTACCCCACCAATATTTTATCCAGGTTTTATACGATACGCTTGCATGACGTTGGGGAGTGACTCAGTAAGGGATAATATCTTACTTAATTGGTTAATATCGCCCACATCTAGCAGTATTTTTATTGTCGCTAAATTATTTGAAAATTTGGTATCAATATCTCTCATATTGACGCCCTCGTTGCTGAGAATCGTTGAGATATCCCCCATGAGTCCCTGTCTATCATAAGCTTTAATCTGAACCATGACAGGGAATGTCCTTTTGGCCTCACCCCAACTTACTTTCACGATTCGCTCCTTATCTTTCGTCCTCAAGATATTCGGGCAATCTTTTCGGTGTATGGTGGCACCGCGCCCCCTGGTTATATACCCAACGATCTCATCACCTGGTGCAGGATTACAGCATTTCGCATAATTCGTAAGTAATCCTTTAAGCCCGAGAACATTTACCGAATCGCTGTCCTTGCGATCTATCGAGTCTGTTCGAATCGGAAATAAGGGATCATCTTTGCGTTCTTCAACTTCTTGAAGGTGATTTATGATCCGCCTAATTGACAGATCGCCACAGCCAATTGCAACATACATATCCTCAGGTGACTTGAAATCAAAGCCGTTTGCAAGGTTATCCATGTCAATATCGAGAATACTGAGCTTTTGGAATTCCTTCTCTAATAAAGTTTTTCCCTGAGATAGATTCTGATCACGGTCTTGTTTCTTAAACCATTGGCGAATTTTTGCTCTTGCCCTTTGTGAATTTACCAAACCAAGATGCGTATTTAGCCAATCGCGTGAAGGTCCGCCTCTTTTTGCAGTTAAGATTTCAACTTGATCACCAGTTTTTAATTTGTACTCTAATGAAACAAGTTTCCCATTTACCTTTGCGCCGCGGCATCTGTTACCTACTTCAGTATGGACCATATATGCAAAATCAATTGGCGTCGATCCAAGTGAGAGGTCGATAATATCTCCTTTTGGTGTAAAGGCATAAACCCGATCTTCAAACACATCGCTTTTAACGCCATCCACAAATTCCTGAGCGTCTTGAATATCTTGGCGCCATTCCATAAGTCTGCGCAGCCAATTTACTCTTTGCTGATAATGGTCATCTTTACTGCCCATTTCTTTATATAGCCAATGGGCGGCAATCCCATATTCCGAGTCCTGATCCATTTCAGATGTTCTGATCTGAACTTCAAGCGGCTTTCCGTCTGTGTAGATGACCGCAGTGTGAAGTGATTTATAAAAATTATCTTTAGGTGCAGCAATATAGTCATCAAATTCATTTGGAATCGGTCTCCAATTTGTATGGATAATCCCCAGCGCAGCGTAGCATTCAGGTATGTCCTTTACAATAAGTCGGACACCACGCAAATCACGTACCATTTCGAAGGGTTTTTCTTTACGGATCATTTTTGTGTAAATAGAATAGATGTGCTTGGGACGTCCACTTATTTGTGCATCAATCCTGGCATCATCCAATAGTTTTTTAAGAATAACAATAATTTTTTCAACTTCTGATTCTCTGTTTGCCCTTCGGTCTGATAATTTTTGGGCGATCTCTTTATATTCATCAGGTTTAGTGAATCGGAAACCGAGATCTTCCAACTCCCACTTAATTTGCCATATTCCCAATCTGTTGGCCAAAGGAGCAAAAATATCAAGTGTCTCTTGGGCAATTCTTTCCCTTTTCTCTACAGGCATATAACTTAATGTGCGCATATTGTGCAATCGATCAGCAAGTTTGATCACAACCACACGCACATCATCGCCCATTGCCATAAGGGTTTTACGCAGCGTTTCTGTTTTTAGGTCTTGACGCCTACTTTTTATAGGTGTGGTGATTTCTAATTCTTCATCGGAATCATCTGAAGTATCATTTTTGTTTTCGGGATGTTGATCGGCTCGAGATATCCTTGGTAGGTTTGACAGTTTCGTTACACCATCAACAAGTGAACCAATTTCTGGACCAAATTTATCCTTTACCTCATCTAATGTTATTTTGGTATCTTCAACTATATCGTGAAGAAGTGCAGCGGATACAACAATTGCTGGTACTTTAAGATCAGTAAGAATTTGGGCGACTGCGACGCAATGAGAGAAATAAGGTTCACCAGAGGCACGCTTCTGACCTTTATGGGCTCCCTTGGCAAAAGAATAAGCAGATTGAATTTGCTCGATCTCAATTGAGCTGTAACTATCAGGAAACGTTTGTGCCAGATCTTCAAATTTCATATTACATTGCTTGATTAATAAACATTGATTCTATTAATTCTAACTAAATAATTTCAGAAAAAAGTAAATATCGTATTAACTATTGTGTATTTTCCTTTCTACCGTTTGAATCATTTCCTAAGCAAAATTTCAAAAAAAGAATCATTAACCATATCTTCTTTATATAAAGTATATGTCTTGGCCACTTGAACAGGAATTGTAATTATGTACAATTGAGTGGTTTTTCCTGCGAGGACACCCAGACGATGTTTGACCCATCGAAATAAAAAATGATACCTTTGATGTTTATCAATGAAATCTCATGGCTCGAATTCTCCCAGCTCAAGCAGCTTATCAATGTATTTGAGATCTGAAAGCAAGTTAGAGTTTATTGGCACCCCCTGCTCTCGAATTATCTGCTCTGTTTCAAATTCTTTTTCACCAGCTGTGTAAATGCGGTCTTTGCCTGGATATTTTCGAACTGATCGAAGGTCCCTTAGAAGGGCACCGATATTTTTCTTGAAATTTTCAATGGGTAAAAAATTTTCTATATTCAATGCAAAGAAAAAATGTCCCACTCGATATCGAGTTTCATTGCCTTGTGCATCAAAACCGGAAAGGGCGAATAAGAATGTACCGCTTTGCAGGGATGATGATAATATTTCGACAATTGTTGATAAACCGTATCCTTTATGGCCTCCACCTTCCTCAGAAGCACCACCGATTGGCAGTAGTGCAGCTTCTTTTACCATCAATTTATCTAATATTTCGCCTGCGTCTACAAGAGGTTTACCATCCTCACCAATTACCCAACCATCAAAAACGGGTTTTTCCTTCCTATTCAAAACTTCAATTTTTCCGCGTTGGGTTATTGAGGTTGCTGCATCATATAAGAATGGAAAATCCTCATCTGTTGGCGCTCCAAATGCGATAGGATTGGTTCCAAGAGTTGGTAGGGTGCCAAAGGTGGGTGTGACAGCTGGTCTTGCATTTGTGAAACTCATACCGATCATATTGTGGTTGACCGCCATGAGTGGGTAATATCCATCAATACCAAAATGGGTCGAATTGCGAACAGCAACAGCTCCAAGCCCAAATTCTTGCGCTTTTTGGATGGCTAAATTCATACATTGATGTCCAATTACCATTCCAATACCATGATTCCCATCAACGACCGCGGTTGTTGGTGATTCCTTGACTATCTTGGATGTATTGGTTACTTCTATTAGTCCTTTTCGAAGTCGATCAATATACATTCTCAGGCGTCCAATTCCGTGCGATTCGATACCCCTTAGGTCTGATGTGATCAGAATTTCCGCACAGATCTGTGCGTCCTTTTCAGGTACACCGACTTTTTGAAACGATTTTTCCATAAAATGCTGCAGGAACGATGGGGATTTATATATCAATTGATTATTCATACGAGTCCTTAATATAGTGGTTAATAAATTTTAACATTGGTTTAATAAAATGCTGATATATTTTTATGACCAAATAACATTTGGTGTTAAAATATTTTACGAATAAACTATGGAGACTGAATGAAGCGAATCGCTGTATTAACCAGTGGTGGTGATGCACCGGGAATGAACGCCGCCATCCGATCGGTGGTAAGAACTGGATATAAAAAAGGGTGGGAAGTTTTTGGGATTCGTGAGGGATATGATGGATTGATTAATGCAAAATTTGTACCCTTGGGCCCAAGGGATGTGGGAGGTATCTTGCAAAAGGGAGGGACATTCTTAGCTAGTGCACGATGCGAAGAGTTTAAGACGGAAAAAGGTCGTTTGCATGGGATGCGTTCTTTAAATGAAAACAATATTGATGGACTTGTTGTTATTGGGGGAAATGGTTCGCAGACAGGCAGTTATTTATTACATAAATTAGGTTTTCCGGTTGTTGGTATCGCATCAACAATAGATAATGATCTGGTTGGATCAGACGTTACCATTGGATTGGATACAGCTTTAAATATTGCTCTCGAAGCAATAGACCGGTTAAAAGTAACTGGGGCATCACATCAGCGTGGTTTTCTGGTTGAAGTAATGGGACGTAATTGTGGGTATTTAGCTCTTATGGCTGCGATTGCTGGCGGCGCGGAAGCTGTGGTAATTCCCGAAGTAGATATTGACCCGGAAGAGATTGCATCGACGTTGCGGGTAGCTTATGAACGTGGAAAATCTCATGCGATAGTTGTTGTTGCAGAAGGGGCAAAGTACAATGCAACAAGGTTGATCGAATATTTTGAAGACCATCAGGATAGTATTGGTTTTGCGTTGAGGGTTACAATTTTAGGGCATGTTCAGCGGGGAGGAACTCCTAGCGCTGCGGATCGAATCCTGGCAAGCAGATTAGGAGCAGGCGCGACAGATGCTCTGGAACGTGGAGAATATGGGGTCTTGGTAGGGTGGGTGAACGGAGAAGTGAAAACAACACCTTTAAAGGATATTGTTGGTAAAACCAAAGAATTAGATCTTAGGCTTTTTGAATTAGCCAGATTGTTAGATTAGTTTTCGAAAAGTTTATTTTTTTGAATGAAGATATGATTGAATAAATTCATCGATATCACCATCAAGAACCGCATTTGTATTCCCGATCTCATGTTCGGTTCGGTGATCTTTAACCAGCTGGTATGGATGAAGAATATATGATCTGATCTGGCTTCCCCATTCTGCTTTCTGGTATTCACCTCGCAATTTATTGAGTTGTTTTTCTTGTTCAGCTAACTTCAAATCATACAGTCGTCCTCGAAGTACCTTTAAAGCATTTTCCTTGTTTTGCAACTGTGAACGCTCATTTTGGCATGAAACAACAATTCCTGTGGGAATATGAGTGATCCTTATTGCTGTTGCATTCTTCTGTACATTTTGTCCTCCGGCTCCTGAAGATTTGTAAATATCAATGACGATATCGTCAGGGTTAATATTTACTGATGGGTCTTCAGACGCAACTTCAGGTAGAACCTCAACTTGAACAAAAGATGTATGCCTTCGGTGAGCAGCATCGAATGGAGAAAGACGGACTAATCGGTGAACCCCTTTTTCAGCACGAAGATACCCATAAGCATATTTACCTTCAATAAGAATGGTAATACTTTTTATCCCCGCTTCTTCGCCATCAGATTTGTTTATTATCTCTATTGTGTAATTATTCTTTTCGGCCCAACGTAGATACATGCGCATGAGCATTTCAGCCCAATCCTGTGCATCGGTTCCACCCGCTCCAGCGTTTATAGAAAGAAGTGCGTTTCCTTTATCATATGGACCGGATAGTAATGTCGTTAGCTCAAGATTATCAATTTGAATTTCTAATTGACGGATCTCTTTCTCAATTTCTTCGCGAAAGGATTCATCACCTGATAGGGCCAGGTCCATCAGATCTGATGTTTTATTGGTTATAGACGTCCAAAGGTCAATTTCTTCCTGGATATCTGAAATTTGGCGCATTATGGATTGGGCGGATCGGTTGTCTCCCCAAAAATTTCCTGATTTAGATTTTTCAATTAATTGGTAAAGTATCGTGGTTTTTTTATCTAATTCAAAGATGCTCCAATAGATTTGAGATTTGAGAGTTTAGACTTTCGATTTTTTCGGTTAGATCTTCCATTTTTTCTCCATATTTCTATCAGTTGCGTATAGAATAAATATTAAGTATTGAATTATGAACTTTGCGTACCTGCAAGTTGTCCACACCCAGCTTTTATATTTGACCCTTGACTATTTCTAATTGTAGTAGGAATTCCATTATTCAGTAAAATTTTACTGAATTTTGTTATTGAATCAAAGCTTGGTGAGTCTCCATCAAAATGAGAATTTGGGTTAAGAGCAATCAGATTGACATGACAATTTTGATGTTTTATTAAGTTTGCGAATTCTAGAGCGTGTTCAGTAGTTGAATTTATTTTATCTATTAAAACATATTCATAAGTTATTCTTCGATTGGTTTTTAATATGTAATAATCTGCAGCCGTTAATATGTTTTTGATTGGATATTTTTTTGCGATTGGAATCAATTTTTGTCGAATTCCATCATTAGGAGCATGTAATGAGATTGCTAAATTGAATTGGCGGTTCTCATCTGCAATTTCAATGATTTTTTCAACAATCCCTATTGTTGAGATCGTTATTCTTCTTGCGCCAATATCAAATCCTGTTGGATCATTCAATAGGATCATGGCTTGTAGCGTGGCGTCAAAATTCAAAAAAGGTTCTCCCATCCCCATTAAAACTATATTTTGGATCTTTTGATCAAGTTTTTTAAATCGATTAGAAAAAAACAGAATTTGACCAATTATTTCTGAAGGAAAAAGATTGCGAAAAAATCCCATCCTGCCTGTGGCGCAGAACAGGCAACCTACAGGGCAACCTACTTGTGTTGAAATACATATTGTGTTCCTGTTTCTGTTTACCAGGTGAACTGATTCGATATACAGCCCATCATTTAATTGAAATAATGTTTTTATCGTATTACCGTCAGCAGTTATTTCTTCATTAATTAGCTGAATAGGAAGGATGTCAAAATGATCTGAAAGAGTTGTGATTAATGAATTGGGCAGATTTGTAAATTCATGCCAATCTTTATAAAAATGTTTATATAGACCTTCCCAAATTTGTTTTGCCCGATATTCCGGTTCGTCAAATGAAAGGACTCTTTTCTCTAAACTGTCAAACCCAAGGTCCAGAATATGTTCCATTAACTTACAAGGAGAATAGATCCATAATATTGTTCAACAGAAGATCAGGTTTTGGTGACCAATTTTCATAATCTGCTCTCGTTGAGATACCTGTCAGAACAAGAGCGGTTCGACAACCAGATTGTTGTCCACCAAGAATATCGGTTGATAACCGGTCGCCGACAACCAGGGTTTCACTCGGTTTCGAATTCAATCTTTCAATTCCTACATTGAAAAGAAAAGGTAAAGGTTTACCTGCCAATATTGCTTTTATTCCAGAGGCAGTTTCAAGGGCAGCAAGAATGGTGCCTGCACCTGGTATATTTCCCTCAGGTGAAGGATATGATGGATCAGGATTTGTAAAATAAAAAGGGATACCTTTTTGGATTGCAAGAGAAGTGTTTTTCAACATTTCGTAAGTAAATTTTTTTGTTAACCCGGCAATAACCGCCTGCGGTTCATTTTCAGAATGGTAGAAGTTAAATTCTTCTAATGTAGAAAAAAGAGCTTGCTCACCCATAATATAGACAGGACCGCCATTTGGAAGTTGTTGTTTTACCAAATATCCAACCGCAATTGCAGAGGTTAAAACCTGCCAAGGTTCAATTTGCACACCTAACTTATCAAATTTATAAATATATTGGTCAACGGTACTAAGACCGTTATTTGTTGCCATTAGAACTTTAACCCCAAATTGTTCAAAAGAGGAAAATAGTTTTTTTAGATCACAAAGAGATTCATCAGAACGCCAGAGAACACCGTCCATATCCAAAATCGCTGCAGTAATTGTTGTTTTTTCAATGATTATCATGATTATTTTCCTAAAAAAACCGGATAACGATTATGATATCCGGTTTAAAATTAATCTTACAGAATAAACCTATTTATCAGGTGGATTAAGAATCTTATCAACCAAACCATATTCAACGGCTTGTTCAGAATTTAAATAAAAATCTCTTTCTGTATCTTTTTCAATCATTTCTAAGGTCTGCCCAGTGTTTTTGGAAAGGATCTCATTCAGACGGGCTTTCAATCGAAGAATCTCTTTTGCTTGAATTTCAATGTCAGATGCTTGCCCCTGGACACCCCCAAGCGGTTGGTGCATGTGGATGGTCGCGTGGGGAAGAGCGTACCGATTGCCTTTGGCCCCGGCTGCTAATAAAACCGTTCCAAATGACGCGGTGACACCAACAGCCACTGTGCTGATCTTGTTTGGAATCATCATCATGGTATCGTAAATTGCCAACCCTGCGTAAATTTGACCGCCTGGAGAATTGATATACATTGAGATATCGCGTTCTGAATCTTCTCGGCTGAGATAAAGCAATTGCGCAACAATAACATTTGCGATTTGATCATCAATTGGAGTGCCAACAAAAATAATTCGTTCCTTTAGTAAGAGAGAAAAAATATCGTAAGCTCTTTCTCCTCTTCCAGATGATTCTATTACCATTGGGATAACAGCATTTGCATACATGTTCATTTTTTTCACCTACGCTTCTTATTGTAAAGAATAATATGATATTTTATTGAAGAATTTTATAAAAAACATATTTGAAATCTCTTTATCCTGAGTTCGTGTCTTCTTTTGAATCCTTTTTAATGTTATTTTACTTTTTCGACTCTTTTACATCAGAATTATTTGCCTTGTCTGCTTCAATGGCTTTTTCCTTTTTTGACGCATTCTCGTCAAGATTTTTTGGTTCGCTTGAATTAGCGGTTTTATCTGCTTCTCCGTTTGCAATCTCTTTGAGCCGATTTAATGAATTCTGATGCATTAATCGACTTGCAGCCTGCATGACCATCGAATCAGCCATTTTTTTTGTGGTCATCTGCTTCTGAAGTTTCTTGAAGTTTGGTGAAGATTGCATCTGTAGGAAAGACCTTGAATATTCTTTTTGTAGATCTTTTTGATCGATTTCGATCTTTTCTAATTTGCTAAACTCTTCAAGAATCAATGCTTGTTCAAGGCGCTTTTTTGCTGCTGGTTCTAATTCTTTTGAAATAAATTCGTCTTTTTCCCGTTTATTAATTTTTAAATAAGTATCCAAATCTAAATTTTGTTGAGACAAATTTTGCTCATAGTTCTTTTGAACATCGGCTACTTCTGTTTCAAGCATCTGTGGGGGATATTTTATGACTGCTTGTCCAATTAGCTTATCAAGTACTTTATCGAAATATTCATTTTCGTAATCATTTCGTTTCCCTGTTTCTAATTGGTCGGTTACAGATTGTTTAAGATTTTCGAATGAATCAATTCCTACCATTTTTGCAAAATCATCATTTAATTCTGGTTTAGTTAATTCTTTAATACTTTCAACTTCAATTGAGAAACTCACATTTTTTCCCTGTAAATTTTCATATTGAGAATCCTTGGCGTATTTATGTTCAAATTCTTTTTTCTCGCCAACTTGAAGACCAGGTAACTGGTCCATAAATCCTTGATAAGGAAATTGTTCGTCCTCTTTGTGGTCGCCAAGAATAACTTGATGGGTTGTGTCTTGAAGTACTTCTGGTTATTCATCCTTTGATGGTTT
>JAUSPC010000215.1 GCA_030655835.1 Pelolinea sp. | reverse complement strand
TCAAGTGAGCTTAGGTTGATGATCGTGGACGGTGTTAAATATATAAAAATAGGTGATGATGTATTTTTCACCCAGGAATTATTTGAAAATGAAGAGTTGTTTGGTTATCTATCGAAAAACATGATCGAGAGCGAAAAATCTGTCTATGAATATGTGGTTTATGACTCTGACGCAGAAGCGAATTTCGTTCAAAGGTTTGAAAACAATGCAAGCGTGAAAGTATACGCAAAGCTGCCTGGCTGGTTCAAGATCAATACGCCGATAGGCTCCTATAATCCCGACTGGGCGGTTCTGGTTGAAGATGAGGGAGATCAAAAATTGTACTTTGTTCTGGAAACAAAGGCGAATATTTTAGCTGAAGCCCTTCGGCCGACTGAGCACGCTAAGATCAAGTGTGGATATGAACATTTCAAGGCACTCGGAAACGAGGTGGTCTTTAAACCCGTGGATAGTTTTGATCACTTTATTGAAGGAATGTAGTTCCTGGCGCAATATACAAAAATGAGATAACAAATATTGTTGGGTTGATGAAATGATAACCCAACTTAATAGCGTCTAAGTTAAACAAAAAAGAGGCGGTCAAATGACCGCCCCTCCAACTTTAAAACCTATTCCCCAGCAATCTCACGGCCGCCCTTCAAGGCAGTGATCAGATCGCGCCGCTTCAACGCACGTTTTCGGTCGATCTCCACCATTCCAGCTTTATCATCCGCCAGCCGAAGCAGAGCCTGCGTCCATGCACCGCTGATGACTGGTGTATGGTTCACTCGCCAGCGTTCCACATACACAGGCAGCTCATCCGTATTGGTGATACGCGTCTCCTGAACTGTTTTGGTAACACCATACGCCTCTACCTGTGCTTCATATTCCTCGATCACGGGTTTAACCGGACAGATCTGCATACACGCGCCGCATTTAATGCAGTAGTAATCCGCCAGTATCAGTTCGCCGTCCTCGTCTATATGCAACGCGCGCGTTGGACAGATATCAGCGCATGCCAGACATCCTTCCACGCACAGATCCCGTTTCAATTCGATCTTGCCCTGCCACGGCTGCTCAACTTTAAAAGCACCATCGCTGGCTATCTCACACTGCCTGCAGCGAATGCAGTGCGGATCATCCACTACCAGCGTATTTTCACCTTCATCATAGCTGATCACTTTTGTGGGACAGTTGTCGATCACAAAATCCTTGCGTCCCATATCAAATGGTTCTTTAGTAAAAACGGTCGACTGCACCAATTCCGGGAATGCTTCATATTTAATAACCGGGTTCTCGGGTTCTCCATTCACCTCTAAAGAGATCACGCTTACCGGGCACATTTCCATGCATTCACCGCAGAAAACACATTTTTCCGGGTCAATATCCACCGCTTGTTTTTTCACCATGCGCCCATTCTCTAAAACAGCATCCACATGTGTGATCGCGTCAAATGGGCAGATACTCGGTCCGATCTGGCACCCCACACAGCGTTCAAGATCCCAGCGCATCACATAATGGCGTGTGACCATTGCGCTTTCAAGAATGATCTCTTTCTCATTCTTTGTTGCCCGGGTAACTCCTCTACCTTGCATAATCAGCTCCTATAAATCCAGCGGCAGCTCATTTAGTTCTGCCAGTGTGAAAACGGGGCCATCTTTGCAGATGTATTTGGGGCCCAGATTACAGCGCCCGCATTTACCTACCCCGCATTTCATCTTTTTTTCTAAAGAAGTAAAAATATCCTTAGCATCAAACCCGATTTCAACCAGTATCGGAAGGGTATATTTCGTCATGATGGGCGGTCCGCACACTACAGCGACTGAGTTTTTCGGGGATGGCGCCACATCTTTAACCACGTCAGGAACATACCCTGTGTGAAAATCCCATCCTTCTTCCGGCACGTCAATCGCCTGATGAATTTCCATATCCGGTCTCTGGTACCACGATTTGATATCAGGTTTGTATAAACACAATCCAGAAGAACGCGCGCCATAAATCACCACAATACGCCCATATTCCTTGCGATTATCCGCATGCATAATGTGTTTTGTTAGAGCGTAAAGGGTTGAAAATGCGCATCCCCCGCCGATCACAACCACATCTTTCCCCTTCCAATCCTGAATGGGAAACCCGTTTCCCAACGGACCGCGCATGCCAATGCTGTCGCCTACCCGGGAATGATGAATGGTGTCTGTAAAAGACCCTACATTCTGAACCGTAAAGCGGACAAATTTACCTTCCCAGGCAGCGGAGGCAATCCCAAAAGGCGCTTCGCCTTTACCAAATATGGATAATTGACAAAATTGTCCGGGATTATATGCCTTAAAAAACGCTTTCTCGTCTGCATCCCTCATAAAACTCAATTCAAATGAACGAAGTGAGGCATCATCTGTCTCCTGTATGATCCTCTCTATCCGCATGGGAATTGGCTCGTACAAATTGTCCATTTAATAATCCCTTATTGTATTTTCAGTGAAGTGATCTCCTGGACCATCTCACGAATATCTAAGTTAACCGGGCACTGTGATATGCATCTGCCGCAGCCGGTACAGCCGCTGGCCGCTTCATTATCCACCCAGTAAGCAAATTTATGCATAATTCGCTGACGCGTGCGTTCAGCTTTGGTTGGCCGCGGGTTATGGCCGGATGCTTCCGCTGAATATACGCGGAACATACAGGTGTCCCAATTCCGTACGCGTTCACTGCGATCTATTTCATCCACAATATCAAAACAAAAACAGGTCGGGCATAAATATGTACAAACCCCGCAGCCCAGGCAGGATTCAGATACATCCTTCCAGATGGAAGTGTTAAATGCCTCATATAGTTTTTCTCGTATTCTTGGGAGATCAGCTGCCTGATGCTCCTTGATAACGCTGCCCTTCTGGATCAATTTGGCATTTTTCCCTTGCGTGTCATCCGCCTCAGGAAGGCTTTTAATGAGCGCTTCTCCAGCACTGGTAAGAGGGTCCACAAAATAGGCATCATCTAATTCTGTTATCAGAATATCCGATCCATCTTTCCCAAATGGCCCGCTGCCTACTGTATCGCAAAACCCATTGCTGCACATAGAAGCGCATCCAACAGAAATGATCAGCGCTTTCTCTCTTCTCTTACCCCAATAAAGATCAAGATCATCAGCTTTGTTGAAAATGGTGTCCAGAAGCCAAACTGCGCGTGCATCGCACGGCCGCATCCCAAAAACGATCCGCTTACGGGGTGCCTGATCTGGCATCTCATAATTATCATTCTTTACAGTGAATAAAACTTCTGATTGCGGCAGAAAGACATTTTTGGGAGGATAGATGGAATTCTGATTCCCGTCCAGCTTAATTTCTTTTGGGTCTTTTATACGCTTGAAATGAATGCCTTCTTTGGAAGAGACGGGCGCGATCACATCATATGATTTAAACCATTTCGATATTGTTTTGTCAAACTCAATCTTCTTGATCAATTTTGGCATCATATGTTACCCTTAGTATTTAAATCGGTTCTTATCATCAAGCGTGATCGTTGCAAACGGAGGTTGCTTCTCCTCATTCTCGCCTACTTCAAACCCATATTCTTTTTTCATATCATCATTCAATTTGTCTGTAAGATAAACCATTTTGATGTCCATCGGACAGGCACGTTCGCAAGCGCCGCATTCCACACATCGTCCCGTTTGGTGGAAGGCGCGGATGATATGCCATGCCTGGGTGCCGCCGGGGGTGACCATACTCTCGCTCCAACGGGGAGCGATATGGTCCACAAAACATTCTGTGCAGTAGCACATTGGGCAAGCTTCCCGGCACGCGTAGCAGCGGATACATCGCTCTGTCTCTTCGGTAAAAAGTTGGAAGCGTTCATCCGCCGATTTGCTTTTGAAGGATTCTCCCCATGTCTGGGGCAAGTTGTCTGCATTCATCTCTATCGGAGATATTTCACCGATCTGGATATCAACATCGATGGGTTCGCGATGACCGCAACCCCGGCAGGAATCAACGATAAACTCATTCCTAATTAATACCTGTTTTTTATCACCGATCTCAAGCAGGATCTGATCACCGGATTCTTGTGCGTTTGTGACCGGACCATCAGCAGCATCCTGGATCTTTTTCCAATCAAGGATACCCATGCATGGGACACCGATCAGGTATAAGTTCTCACGGTTTACTTGATGTTCGATCACCAATGCGCGCACTGCTCTGCTTTCGCATGCGCGGCAAATTATTCCGATCCGTTTGTCTTTTGGCTGGTCATGCAGGAATACAGCCAAATTGTTCTGGCAGAACCCATCTAAAATGAGTTTATCCGTATCCTCTTGTGAAGTAATGAACATCGGCTGCGATTTCAGAGGAATTGTTCCCTGCTTAAAACCGATCACCATATCCACGATCTTCTCTGACAGGATACGCGCTGCTTCTTTTCTCACCTGGCTGAAATCATCCATGATACTGGCCAATAATTTCGTCTTTCATAGTATTGAACTTCTTGTTTGGGCCTAATTGCTTTACGTTAGACGTGAAAGCATCGAGCTCATTTTGGATCACGCCCCGTTCATCAATATTCATCCATAAAAATTCGAACCGCGCTGGTTCCAACCCTAAGAAAACAAGAAATTTTTTAAATTCATCAAGCTGCCTTCTCGCGCCCAGATTGCTGGTGATATAGTGGCATTTTTCCGGCATGCATCCGCTTACCAGCACGCCATCCGCCCCTTTTTGGAAAGCGTTCATAATGAAAAGCGGGCTGATGCGGCCGCTACAGGGTACTTTCACCAATTTAACATTCTCTGGAAGACTATTCTCGACCCACTCCTGGTCCGCACTGCTGGCCAGGCAGTATTGGCATTGAAAAAGGACGATCTTTGGTGTATGGCTCATGCTGTTACCTTTACCGATTGCTCTGTCAGCCAATTCCTCAAAGAATCTATAACATTCTCATCAGTACAGTCCTCAGTTAATTCGATTGAATTTGAACGGCAGACCGATGAACATAGTCCACACGCCATGCAATGTTCATTATCAACTTCCGCGATGGTCATATTTTTACCGCGATTGGGGATGTTTTTCTCAACCAGATGCACTGCCTTATACGGACATACCTCAACACATAACCCGCAAGCCACACATGTTTTCGTGTTGACCTCGGCGGTTTTCAGCGGAGAGCGCTTACCTTTTTCGATTGCCAATTCCTTTACGGCGTTTATCACGCCTGAAATATGGATCTCCTGCGGGCAGGCAGGGTAGCACAATTCGCAGGACGAGCATAACCAGGTAGTTGGGCTGTCAAATGCACTTTCGCGCAAATCCATCATCACCATTTTCATCATCCGGCGTGGATTGTATGCTTTTTCAACTTTTTGCTGGATCAAACACCTGCTCACACACGTCCCGCAGGAAAAACACACAGAAACAGCTTCTCCTCCCGGGATCGCCTGCACTTGTTCCATGAAAGATAGTGGTTTATCTTTATTTTCCAATATCCACCACCTCCAAGGTCATTGCAATTTTCATCTTATCTGAATAATCGGAAGCGTCGGTCACATCAGGGACTTCATACATTCGCCGGGCTCGTTTTTCCATCTCCGGTTTCATGGATTCAATTTCCGCTAGCAATTTTTCCTTACCGATCTCATCAATTGTTTGCTGCATCTCATCGATCACATTAGCATATTTTTGACCCTCTGCGGCTGAGATCCATTCAATTCGGAATCGGCCTGGGCTCATACCCATTTTATCGAAGATCTTTTGCAGGCGTTCCGCGCGTGATGCACCAACCAGCTGGCCGGTGATGTAGTGGCAGTCCTGCGGATGGCAGCCCGAATACAGCACCGCACCCGCACCCAACCGATACGCTTCATAGATAAAGTCAGTGTCCATACGTGCTGAACACATTACCCGCACCCCGCGTTCATTCGCTGAATATTCGAAATGGCTCGTACCTGCCATATCAGCGCCCCCGTAAGAGCACCAATGGCAGCGAAAAGCAAATATTTTTTCTTCTGGTTTATCAGCCAGTAATGCCCGGATCTGCGCCAGGATCTGCGCGTCTGTATAGTGCAGTTGTGTGATCGCGTTATGCGGACATTCCGCAACGCAGCCGCCGCAGCCGTGGCATTTGGCGGTTGTCACCTGCGCGGCTGTTCCCACCTCAACTGTGATCGCGTTGTAAGGGCAGGCTTTCGCGCAGATTCCGCATTTCTTCCCATCTGCGCTCACACAGCGATCCTCCCACACCTGCGCGATGATCGGTTCGATCTCCCATTCATCCGAATGCAGGATTCGCCCCGCACGGGAAGCAGTTGCGGAACCGGAAGCCACAGATGCCGGGATATCTTTCGGTCCCTGGCACGCGCCTGCTATAAAAATGCCATCAGTTGGCGTATCTAGTGGGCGGAGTTTGGGGTGGTATTCCATAAACCATCCGCCCGGGCTCTGCTGGATATTCAGCACAGAACTGACAGAATCCACATCGGGCTGAGGCACCGCTGCCTGGTTAAGCATCACCATATCGTATTCATATTCGGTGACCAAACCCAGAGTAATATCTTCTGAATGGACAAACAGATTATGACTTTTCTTATCTTCAGTGATCAGACTCGGCCTTCCCTGGATGAATTTGATCCCCATCTCGCGTGCTCTTTCGTAAAATTCTTCATACCCTTTTGAAGGGGTTCGGATATCGATGTAGTAAATGCTTAATTCAATTTCAGGGTACATCTGCTTCAGCAGCACAGCATTCTTAATCGCGTACATGCAGCAGAAATTAGAACACCATGGATTAAATCGCTTATCGCGTGAACCAACACAATTAATGATCGCCAACCGTTTGGGATTCTCCCCATCACTCGGGCGAATCAAGTTTCCAACTGTTGGGCCAGCGGAGTTGTTTAAGCGTTCCATTTCCATAGCTGTGATCACATTGGGATATTGGTTGTAACCATATTCAGGGATCACACTCGGATCAAAGTGGTTGAATCCTGTGGCAACCACGATCGCGCCGATATCTTCCCAAACGATTTTATCTTCCTGGCTGAAATCAATAGCGTCTAATGCACCGCACGCTTCCACGCATTTATAGCAGTGGATACACGCTTCCTGGTCAATTGTATATAAAAGCGGAACTGATTGGCTCATTGCCACATACGCGGCTTTGCGCGGTGCCAGATCCAATTCAAATCGGTTGGGTACTTCAATCGGGCAAACCTTCGCGCAATCCCCGCAGCCGTTACAGCGGTCAGCAATTACATATCGGGCTTTTTCCCGCAGTTGAACTTTGAAATTTCCTACAAAACCTTCAACTCGCTCAACTTGCGTGTATGTTCTCACATCTATTTTGGGGTGACGCGCCGCGTCAACCATTTTAGGTGCGAGTATTCATATACTACAGTCCATCGTGGGGAAGGTCTTATTCAGCTGTGCCATGACCCCTCCGATGGTTGGTTCTTTTTCCACTAATATTGTTTCGATTCCCTGGTCTGCCAGATCCAGCGCGGTGCTGATGCCTGCCACGCCGCCTCCAATGACCATTGCGCGTTTCGTGACTGGAACCGTAATCATTTCCAAAGGTGCCAGGAAGCGTGCCTTCGCGATAGCCGCTGCTGTCAGATCTTTGGCTTTTTTCAATGCGCCTTCTTTATCATGCCCATGTGCCCAGGTACACTGTTCGCGGATATTTGCCATTTCCATCAGGAATGGGTTCAATCCCGCTTCAGAGACTGCTCCGCGGAAGGTGGCTTCATGCATTCTCACTGAACAGGCAGAGACAACCACGCGATTCAGGTTGTATTTTTTAATATCGTTTTTAATGAGGGTTTGTCCGCTGTCAGCGCAGGCATACAGGGTATCTGCCGCGTGCACCACACCAGGCAGGTGTGATGCCCATTCCGCAACTTCATCCGGCGGAATCACTCCGGCAATATTCGTACCGCAGTGGCAAACATATACACCAATTCGTAGTTCCTCAGGGTTTGGGCTTTCGCTCATATAGCTCCTTTGGTTTGCTTTTCAAATTTTTTTATTTATAAAAAAAGTGGTTATTTCGGACCAATAATTTCCTGTTTGATCAATTTCTTACGCGATTTCTGCGCGCGCTGGTCTGGTGTTGTCAGCGCCAGGGCTTCTTTCGGACACCACTTCACACACTGCGGACCGTCTTCTTGATCTTCGCATTGGTCGCAGATCTCAACCAATTTTGCTTCGTGGTTCATGGAAATTGCGCCAAAATCACATGCATCAATACACCAGGCGCACCCATCACACTTAGGGACTTCCAGTTGGATCGTGCCGGTGACAGGATCCTGTGACAGCGCTTTCTGCGGGCATGCGATCACACAGGGAGCGCTTTCACATGTTCTACAGGCGATCGCAGTGATCAGCACCTCATCCACACGCACTGTTCGGATGCGGCTGTGGTAGGTGTTATATTCGCCATTTTTCGTGTAAGAACATACATATTCGCAGATCTGGCAGCCGATACATAACTCCGGATCACAGTCAATGTAATTGAATTTCGATGTGGATACAGCCATTATTTATCTGCCTTCCTTATACACCAATTTGCTCAGCGACATCTGGCATGCCGAGCGCGGTTAATTTCTTTTTCGGGATCATTCCGTCGTTATCCCAGCCCTTGGCCTTGTAATACAGGTCCTTCATATACTCCAGCTCTTCATCTGATGTGAAGTGCCCGGCAGAAGGCCCTTTGGTCATGGGTTCATTCATCCAGCGATACGGAAGTGTGTCATCGGTGCGCTTCCAACCTTCGCGAATATTGAATGCTTTCTTAATGGTATGCGCGCGTTCACCGATCAGGTCAATATCATCATATTCAAAATCCCAGCCGGTTGTCGCGTTGATCAAGTCTGCGATCATCGGCCACGCGCCGGCTCGGTCAGCTTTCCCTGTGAAACAGCGCCGGATGAACTTACACAACGGCAGCGTATCGTACACAGCCGCATATTCTTCAGTTTCTCGGGCTAATTTTCCCCGTGTGTCATCCACAGAAAATCTGTCCACCTGCCCTGTGATATCTGGGTCATACGCAGCGGTACGGTTGTGGCATGGACCGCGCGTTCCAACAGCAGAACCCAATGAAAAGGTTTTCAAACCACGCGCTTCATACCCTGCAGGTTCTAATCCTTTGGAATGCATCGCCCATTTATAGGATTCGGTACCGCGCTCTTTGTCAATTTGCTCGCTGGCGCGTTTCGTCCCCTGCGAAAGCAGTTTGCCGATCCCAATCTGATCGCGGATCATCTCCGCCGTAATAACTGCAGCTTCCCCATCTCCGAAAGTGAGCTCGAATCCGTCCGGGTATTGCTCACATTTAAAATCTTCTTTTGTCAGGACACCTTTTTCAAAGCTTTCCATCGCCCATGAGATACTGATGCCCATTGACATTGCATCCATACCCCCATGGTCAGCGATCTCGATCAGTTTGATCGCGGCATTAATATCACTCACGCCCAGATTCGAACTGTTCGCGAATAGACATTCATATTCAATACCCGTCATGGCTCCCGCCCAGGGGCCGGTTTTCACCATCGACATTTGCTCACATGCGATCGGACACTGCGCGCAGGCAATTGTCTTTACCCTATTGTGTTCATGTAGGTATTCACCGCTTACTTTTTCTGCGTCCTCGAAAACGCCTTCCTGATAATTACGGGTAGGCAAAAGCCCTAGTTTATTCATATTAAGCACATTGGTAGAGGTACCCAAAATGCGGTACTTGGAAGTATGCGGACCCTGCGCAGCTTTTGTGATATCAAATGACAATCTATTTAAAGTCTCCGGATCAGCCACTTTGATGCCCTGCGTGCCTCGAACGGATACAGCTTTAAGTTTTTTGGATCCCCACACGGAGCCATGACCTGTGCGTCCTGCCTGTCGACCATCATTGGTTACATTCGCATATATGACCATATTTTCGCCGGCTGGCCCGATGGTTGCGGAACGCACCTGATCGTCAGCCAATTCATCACGAATTCCCTCTTCTGTTGCGAATGTGCCCAATCCTAAAAATTTACTTGCGTCCCGGAATTCAACGCGGTCATCATCAACAAAAATATAGACCCACTTGTCGCTTGCGCCGTGGATCACCATACCGTCCCAACTGGCACGTTTTAGTGCGATCGATAACCATGAACCAGAAAGGCTGTCTCCAATAAAACCGGTCATGGGAGATTTCGATGCCAATCCATATTTGCCGCCCACCGGTACAGGTGTACCAGCGAAAATTCCATTGGCAAAACAAATTGGGTTGTCAGGAGAATAGGCATCGCAGCCCGGGGTGATATTTTCCCAGCATAAGCGTGTGGCCATTGAAACGCCGCCAATCCACATCTTATACCAGTCTTCGGATTTCTCCTCGACCCAGGACTTTTTTTCAGAAAGATCTATGTGCAGAATCTTACCGCTGTAACCAAACATACTCTTCTCTCCTTACAAGTATGAACTTTTTCCGGCCTTATCCACCGGCTAATAATGACAACAAGATCAATCGATCACCGTCTTTTGGTTTGTAGTGCAGTTGTTCTTCGTTCAGGATCCGTTCACCATTTACGCTGAAAAGATTTGTGGGGATTAGCGTCTCACCACCACGCTCGATCACTTCTCCTAGCAGGGCAGGAAACTTACGGCTTATCATGCGGACAACCTCTGTCACATCTTTGTTATTCGCGATAGAGATCATATATTCAGTCTTTCCCGTTAATACCCGGGAGATACCGGTAAATTCTACAAGAACCTGATTTGTACTCATATTTTAATTCTACTAGCCATCATTCCACTTGCGAGTGATTTATTACACATTATTAATGTACAAAAACCTGACAAATTATAATATAGGATGATAATCGGGGTGTAAAAGTATTTGAAATATATTTCATAAAGTTTATTTCATATAATTTGGACATATTTTATCATATTACGTTTCGCGCGGGCCAAAAATAAGAGTGCCTAATCGCACAAGATTAGCGCCTTCCTCGACCGCCACTTTATAGCTATTGCTCATCCCCATGGATAAGACCTTCATGTCCGTATTCGGGAATTTCTGCCGCTCAATTTCCTCAAACAATCGTCTTGTTTCCTTATAAAATGGTCTGGCAAATTCCGGATCACCTGTCAATGGGCCCATCGTCATCAATCCTGCCAGGTGCAGATATTTTTGTCCGCTCAGCCATTCCGCCAGCAAAACCCCTTCTTCTGGCATTATTCCGGTCTTATTCTCCTCACGCCCGCTGTTCACTTCGATCAAAACTGGCATTTTTTTCTCAAGTTCAGAGCAGCGCTTTTCAAGTTCCCTGGCAAGGCGCATCGAATCCAGGCTTTCTACCATGTCAAATAATTCAACAGCAAAGCGGGCTTTATTGCGCTGCAAATGCCCGATCAAATGCCATTTTGCGTCTATTTCCAAACCCGGGATCATCGCTTGTGCTTCCTGCACATAATTGTGCCCAAAATACTTCAACCCGGCTTCGTATGCGGCACGCACATCTTCCATTGAACGTGTTTTAGCAGCACCCAGGATCTCCACATGTTCTGGAATCTCTTTTCTGACCTGTTCAATTCTCCTTCTAATATTAAAAGCAGTTTCCATCTGTTCCTATCCTAATACATTTAGACGCCAGTTGAAAGGAGCAAACTGGATCATGACATCTTTGCCAAAATTCTCGATCAATTTCCGCCGCAGGTCATTTTCAGGAAGATACTTTTTAATAAATGCAAGCATGCCCATACGTCCATCAAAATCGCGCGCGTACCATTTGAATATTTTGGAGATTCTCAACACCACCCCACTCTTATCCAAAGTTGTTTCTCCGCCAATGAAATTTGTTGCTGCCAGATCAAGTTGATCATTAATTTGAGATGGTGTGTGATATGCGATTGGCGGATCGGATCTGCCGGCGCAGTTCAGCGCGAAATGAATGCGTGCATCAAATTCTTCCACTGCGAATGCTTTTCGCGGATCATCAGCAGTAAATTGTTTTCCGGGGAAGAACGGTACACCTCGATTTGCCCGCAGGATGCCGTGCTGAATGTCTTCCAGGCTAAATCGGTATCCTCCGACCAGATATGCCGCCCGCCTGAAAAAACTGATCACACCAAACCAGCCCTCAGTAACGCTTTTTTTAACGCTATACTGCAGTTCCGCATCAATGGTCAGCAAATTATATAGATTGATCCAGAAAGCCAATTTTTCTTCCTGTGTTTGCAAAACGGAAAGGTTAAAATCCTGTAAACAAACGCATGTCCAATCGCGAAATTGCTGGTAAACCTCTCTCTCCCTCAATTCAGAATAATTCACACCACCATCATCAATGATGGCTGACTGTTTCAACGCCAGCACATTATTTGCAATTTCTCTGGGGATCTGCTTTATGCTGCTTTTCTCGCATTCCCCTTCATTCAAAACTGGCCTTTCCGGTACTCTAAAAAACCAGTCCAATATTTGGTCACGTGATCCGAATACAATATTTTTCATACTTCTATTTTAAATGAAAGGACATCCTTTTTACAGGATGTCCGCTTATCAATTTATTATTTCTTTTTGGCCTGATTCGCAACCGCGTTGATGGCTGCGTTCACCGCATCCTGATCGCCCAAATAATAATGCTTGATCGGATGCATGTCATCGTCCAATTCATATACCAGCGGGACTCCGGTTGGGATATTCAAACTCGGGATCTCTTCATCAGAAATATTATCAAGATATTTAACCAGGGCGCGCAGGGAATTCCCGTGTGCCGCGATAATGACTCTCTTACCCGCCTTGATGGCCGGTACGATCGAATCGATCCAATAAGGCAGGAAACGCTCAACTGTGTCTTTCAAACACTCCGTACCCGGCACCTCATCAATTGGCAGATCAGCGTATCGGCGGTCATTACAGGGATGGCGTTCATCATCGCGTGCCATTTCAGGCGGTGGGGTATCATAACTTCGCCTCCAGACATGCACCTGTTCCTCGCCATACTTCTCGGCTGTTTCGGCCTTGTTCAATCCCTGGAGATCTCCGTACATTCTTTCATTCAACCGCCATGATCGGACTACCGGGATCCATGTCAGGTCCATATCCTCTAAGGTGATCCAAAGCGTGCGGATCGCCCGTTTGAGAACTGAAGTGAACGCGACATCAAATGTGTAGCCGCCGTCCTTCAGTAATTTCCCTGCGGTATGGGCTTCTTCAACTCCCTTTTCAGATAGATCCACATCCGTCCATCCGGTAAACAGGTTCTTTTTATTCCATACACTCTCCCCATGTCTGAGCAAAACAACTTTGTACATTTTCCTATTCCTCGTTTTTATATAATTCTCTTACAGGCGATTGTAAACGCCCGTCTGTATAATAATACATAAGTTTATCAAATCAAAAGGAGTTTCACATGAAATTAAAGGTAGGAAAACAAGCACCTGATTTCACATTACCCTGCCACCTGGGAAAAGACGTCACCCTGAGTGACCTGCGTGGCAAAACTGTCGTGCTGGTATTCTTCCCAATGGCATGGACGCCAGTCTGAACTGGCCAGATCCCGTCGTATGAAGCCCTACACGACACATTCGCGGGATTAAATGTCCAGGTTCTGGGCATCAGCGTAGATCACAACCCATGTTTGACCGCATGGGCAAAGAGTTTAGGGGAGATCAATTACCCATTATTAAGTGATTTCTGGCCGCATGGTTCTGTGGCGAAAAAATATGATGCTTTCATTGAAAAAGAAGGTAAAAGCGAACGCGCGATCTTCATTATTGATGAAAAAGGGTTCATCCGCTATATTGATATTCACGATATTGACGAACAGCCTGACAATGAAGTCCTGCTTAACGAATTAAAGAAGATCATTCCCGGTGCTGAGCAAAAAATGCAGCATCTTTTCATGGAACAACCCAAACCGGAAGGGAAAGTTGTTATGTACTGCACCCCCTGGTGCCCGGACTGCCGGCGCGCGCGGGATTGGCTTAGAAAACATAACATTGATTTTTCCGAAGTGGACATTTCCGTAAACCTCAACTCCGCGCGCCAGGTGCGAACATGGGGAGCAGGATTCCAGATCACCCCTGCTTTTGATATCAATGGTGAGATCATCCTCGATTTCGATGAGTCTAAATTAGAAAAATTGCTAATTAAATAGATTCAAGAAATATAACTTAAGGTTATAACTCCGCGCATGTGCGCGGAGTTCTTATACCTTTATCCGTTTTAGTCATCCAACAGACGTTTTTCGCCTTCTAAGCCACGCAGATGGGTTAGGTCCTGTGAAACTTCCAATGTGCCTTTGTATGCGCCGTTTGCGTCATGCAGCGCAAAATATCTGATATGGATAAACATGTCGTTCATCTGGATCCAGAACTCTGCGGTGTCGCGTGTGCCCGCCCTGAAATCGTCAACGATCTTCTGTACTTTGTCCATGCTTTGCGGGGGATGGCAGTTCTGCACTTTCCGTCCGATGATCGCCGCGGTACGTTTAAAAATGCGTTCTGGTGTCTCTGAGAAGTACAGCACCGTGTCATTCTCGTCCACATACGTGATGTCAACCGGTAAATGGGTCAGCAGCATATTGATCTGGGAGATCGAAAGATCTCCGGTGGTTAATGGAAATTGGGTCATTGTGTTAATCCTCTCTTCTTTCTTTTCTTTTAATAAATCACTTGTATAAATCGATTCGGTTTCTTTTTTGGGCCAGTCGTTGCCTCTGGTCACATAGCTGAATCCGAATTTTTCTTCCTGGGCATGCATCGCGATCCAATCCTCTTCTGCCAGACGTTCTAATGCCGTGGGAAAGAGAATGCGTTCTTCCTTATAGATCATTTCACGCATCGCGTTTTCACCTTCAGCAAATAAATGATTCAATTTTTCAACGCTTTCCTTGCTTCGCACTGATCCAGATCCAACCTCAGCCAGCATCGCTTTCCATCCCTTACGGATGTCATCGTGGATACCCCACATCACCGATGAAGGACCGCTGAAATCAACTTTCTCTAAATACGAGAATAATAAATTCTCTTTTCGCAGGTAATGCGCGTCAAACTCTTTCAATTTTACAAGGTTGCCTTTCAGCTTCTCAACTATCCCCTGGGATTTATCATCCGCCAGTTTTCTGAGCGTCTGCTTGGTCTCATTCAGCACCAACGCAACCAGCTCATTTTCCGCGCGGAAAGTGTACACCGGGTGTCCGGGCATCATTTCTGGAGAAGTCTGTTGATCCAGCGATTCACGGAACATGGCCACATGCACATCGCATAAATACTGAATATCCTCAACCGGCAGTCCTTCCGCGATCAAAGTTTGTTCGATGTCAGAGATCTCCTGCGGAGTAGCGGTGCTGAGCACATCCGCGAATTCCTGCTTTACACTTTCGTAAGACTCTCCACCGTGGATGCGTTTCAGCGCATTCTTGATCTTGTCTTTTCGTTGGCTTGCATTATTAATGTATTCACTCATAATTGCTCCTCATTTTCAGCCCAGCTGATCTGGTAATAACATGCCACTGCGCCTTCCGGGCAAATGCCTTCACACTCAGCGCACATCGTACATTGATCCGGGTTGGCAAACGCCAGCTCGTCCGCTTCAAGCGCCAGGACATCTTCTGGACAGGTTTCCACGCACAGACCGCATAAAATACATTTTTCCACTTCGATCACTGGCAAGTATTGATCAGCCATACTTTTTCCTTTCTGATAATGAGGATATCAATTTTCCTTACATTCCGATACGACTTAAGTCTTATTCAAGACCATTTGCGGTTTTTTCAAGACCATCCCGGTCGATCAAGGAAATGTTTCCGCGGTTGCGTTTGATCAACCCTTTTTCCTCGAACTCTCTCAAGGTGCGCCCGATCACATCCCGAACCGTCCCAACCTGGCGTGCCATATCATCTTGCGTCCAGCGTGGGTACTGATCTTCTTTTTTGGTCTCGGCCGCACGCATTAGAAACGCAGCGGTACGCTGACGTACACTGTGCAGCGCCAACTCACCTGCCAATCCCGTCATACCCGCCAGCCGTTCAGCCAGGTCCTGCAGTACCCGCAGTGAAAATCCCGGAAAACGGGTCAATATATCTTTTAGATCATTCTTATCCGTCAGAAGCAAGTCCGTCTGCTGCAGACAGCGTACGTTGGCAATATTCTTTCCATCTTTCAACAGCGCCGGCACAAGGTTGAAGCTGTCTCCAGCTCTCAGCACACGCAGTGTGTGTTCACGCCCATCGATCGCGGTGCGGTACACCTCCACCATCCCTGAGATGATGAAATATACCGCCTGGCATTCATCTCCTTCCCACAGGATCGGTTCACCTACTGCATAGGAAATCGGCCATCCGCGTTCATCAAATGCGGTTAATACCGCGTCTTCCGCGTCTATTAGTAGTGAGATCGTCCGCCATTCGTGATTCATATCTTATATATATTTTATATTCGAATGTGAATAACCCTGTATAATGATAATGATAATCAATATCAATAATAATATGGAAAATCCAAACACTGTCACGATCCAAAAAGAATGGGAACGGCAGCTCCAGCAAACCGGCAGCCGTCTGACCGAACCCCGCCGGGCAATCTTAAAGGTCATTACCGAAAGCGATCATCCGCTCACACCCATTCAGATCTACGACCAGGCGCGCCAGTCAGAACCCTATTTGGGATTGGTCACTGTCTATCGAACGATTGAGATCCTGGAAAACCTCCATTTGATTGACCGCATTCATAACCTGGGGCAGTGTCAGACCATTTTTCGCGGAACAAGCGGGCACCAACACCTCCTCACCTGTACGCAATGCGGTTCAAGTGTTCATTTTGAAGGACTGCTGGCAGAAGCACAGTTCGAGGAAATTGCAGCATTTAACGGCTATAAGATCAGCGGCCATTGGCTGCAGTTGTATGGTCTTTGTCAGCAGTGCTTGAAAGAAGAACATGAAAACTAAGATCTTATTCCTAATCCTAACATTTGCGTGGTTCATCTCTTTATCCGCTTGCACATCTCCCGTTGAAAATGACGTGTCAGACAACTCTCGCATTATCACGGTCAGCGTGCTGCCTGAAAAATATTTTGTAGAGCGCATCGGCGGAGAGCATGTGCAGGTGAATGTCATGGTTGGACCCGGCGAATCTCCGCACAGCTATGAACCCAAAGCGAAGCAGATGGCCGCCCTCAGCAATTCAGCGTTGTATTTCGCCATCGGTGTCGAATTCGAAGATGCCTGGATGGAGCGCATCACCTCCGCCAACCCCGGATTGCGCGTGGTGGATCTATCGCAGGACATTTCAAAACTCCCATCATCAGATGCTGACCACAACGAAGACATGGATCCCCACATATGGACTTCGCCAGAAATGGGAAAAACCATTGCTCGAAAAATTGGCTTTGTTCTGATCGAACTTGATCCGCAGCACGCGGATGATTATCAGGCGAATCTCGCTGTGCTCTTACGCGACATTGAACAATTACAGGCGGAGATCACCAATTCCATCAGCCAGATGGACACGCATCAATTCATGGTTTTTCATCCCGGCTGGGGGTACTTTGCAAATGAGTTCGGACTTGAGCAAATCCCCATCGAGATCGGCGGCTCAGAACCAAGCGCCAGCGAATTGGCACACCTGATCGACACGGCTAAAAATGATAATATCCGTGTCATTTTTGCCCAACCGGAATTAAGCACCCAATCCGCGGACTTTATCGCATCAGAGATCGGCGGCAGGGTAATCCTCATCAGCCCGTTGGCAGAAGATTGGCTCGAAAACCTGCGCCTTGTTTCTCAAACATTCGCGGATGCATTATGATGGAAAAGGAAAACACCATGCTTGATCCAGTCATTGAAATCAGAAACGTGTGGGCACAGTACGACGGCTGCACCGTCCTGGAAGCAATTGACCTCGCGGTATACCCAACCGATTTCATCGGGCTGATCGGTCCGAATGGAGGCGGAAAAACCACCCTCCTCAAGATAATACTTGGACTCATCAAACCAAGCCGTGGGTTGGTGCATGTCAACGGCCATCCAGTTGAAGCTGGACGCTGCCAGGTCGGGTACGTACCCCAGGTGGTTGAAATGGACCGCCAATTCCCGATCCGTGTATGGGAAGTGGTACAGATGGGGCTGCTCGGATGCCGCAAACCATTCCAGCACATCACACAAGCGGAACGGGATGTGGTTCGGTATGCGCTCGAGCAGGTCGATCTGGCAGAGTTAGAAGATCGTGTCATTGGCGATCTCTCTGTCGGCCAGCGCCAGCGCGTCTATATCGCCCGCGCGCTCACAACCAGCCCAACCATTCTTCTTCTCGATGAACCAACCGCCAGCGTTGACCCGCAGGTCGCCAGCAGTATTTATGATATGCTCGCGCGCCTAAACAAAACGATCACTATCATCATGGTCAGCCATGATATGAACGCCGTATCTGCATATGTCAAAACCATTGGCTGCCTCATCACCCGCCTGCATTACCACGGCAGCAAAGAGATCACCCAGGAAATGGCGGATGCCATGTATGCATGTCCGGTTGAGCTCATCGCTCACGGGCTCCCCCACCGCGTCCTCTCACCACATACCCACGAGCGCACGCACACTGGAGATCATCATGATTGAAGCGCTGCAGTATGGGTTCATGCGCAACGCGCTCGCGGCAGGTGTACTTGTCAGCATTGCCTGCGGAATTATCGGCACCTACGTTGTGATCAATCGCATCGTTTTCCTGAGCGGTGGGATTGCCCATACCGCCTACGGCGGCATCGGGCTTGGCTATCTGCTTGGTATTAACCCGGTCATTGGGGCGATCGCATTCAGTCTCATCTCAGCCCTTGGCATGGGCATCGTCCACCGCCGCACAAAAGAGCGCTCCGACACGATCATCGGCATCATGTGGGCGGTCGGTATGGCGCTTGGCATCATCTTTCTCGATCTCAGCCCTGGTTATAAAGCCGACCTGATGAGCTATCTTTTCGGCAGTATCCTGGCTGTTGCTTCCAGCGATTTGATCATCATGTTCATTCTAAACATCATCATCGTAACAATTGTTGTCCTGTTCTACCGCGAACTGCAGGCGATCTCGTTTGACGAAACATTTGCATTCGTCGTTAATGTGCCAGTTGACAGACTCTACCTCCTTTTGATCGCCATGGTCGCCCTTACAGTGGTCATGACCATGCGCATCGTCGGACTGATCATGGTCATCGCTCTGCTCACCATTCCTCCCGCCATCGCCGGGCTGTTCGTCAAAGATATGAAACGCATGATGCTGTTCTCCTCCCTACTAAGTATCCTGTTCACTTTTATCGGCCTGATGCTGTCCTACTTCCTCAATCTCACTTCCGGCGCCACCATCATCCTCGTGGCAGGCATCTCTTATTTCATCAGTTTCTTTATCCGTAAAATAACTTCAACCTGATCAATCATGTCAATCTTCCCTTGGTTGTTTAATTATGTTGGTTGGAAAAGGCAAGTCTATTTAATGATCAAACCAAAGGTCATCCGATCTTCTCGCTGCTTTTTGACAAGGACCCTCATCCAACTGCCTCAATTCCTGATTGAACAATCCGATCCCCATACTAATGAAGATCAATACCCCGGCAGCGATGAACCAGACCTGAATGCCAAACGCATCTGCTGCCGGTCCAGCCGCGGCCAATCCGATCGGACTGGACAGTTTGATGATGCTGCCGAATATTGCCATCACCCTGCATCGATATTCATTGTCCACGTTCTCAAATATTCGGGATGGTTGCTATAATCAACCAAAAGAACCAATATAAGGAATTAATCACCATGGAACCCATCCATCTCGCCGAATTAAAACCTCACGAACTAAAGGAAATCGCTTTAAAGAAACCGCTTATCCTCATACCAATTGGCACAACAGAGTGGCATGCAGATCACCTGCCTGTGGGTGTGGACAACCTGCTCAGCCAGGCTACCTGCAATGATATCTCTGCGCGGACAGGCTGTGTGATTGCCCCTCCCATTCCGTACGGCATCTGCAAAAACCTTAAACCAGAAGAAGGATATTTTGGTACCGTAGATACGATCAATATAGAAACATTGGCGAGTTTGCTTATTGATCTGGGCCTGAGCTATGCCAAAATGGGTTTCAAAAAAGCAGTGCTTTTTACTGGTCATTATGAACCTGATCATTGGGAAGCGATCAATTCCGCCATTCTCAGATCGAAAAATATTGAAATGGTTATGCTTTCCGCATTCGATTTTACAAAAGACAAGATCCAGGAATTGGATGATGTCGAAAAGACCTGGCCGTTTGCAGGCGACCATGCGGCCGAGTGGGAAACCTCGATGATGCTGCACTATTACCCCAAATTGGTAGACATGAGCAGCGCTCCGGAAACCATCGAACTCAATATGCCGGGTATCCCAAAATATCTCCACAAGCGTTTCCCGCGCCGCGCCAGTAAAATCTATGGGCAGGAACTTGCAGAGACTGTAACTTCAGGCGGCGTGAAGATGATCAATCAGCTGCTTGATTCCACCAGCGGTGCTTCCTGATCCTTGCACAATTTTTTCCAACATATAAACATTAACCCCTGAAAGGGAACACACAATAAAGACTGTATCGTTAAAAATTGCCCGTCTCATGCTAGGTTTTTTCCTGTATGGGCTTGGTATCAATCTCACCATCAATGCCCGCTTGGGGCTCTCACCCTGGGGTGTTTTTCATCAGGGTTTATCGTTCCATTTTGGCATAACAATGGGAACCGCGGTCTCGATTGCAGGTACGGCCATCCTCATCATTGATTACTTTCTGAAAGAGAGAATCGGGTGGGGTACCATCAGCAATGTCTTTCTCATCGGCACGTTCATTGATGTGGTCGAAAGGGCTAACTTCATTCCATTCCCAGAAAATATCGTACTCAGATTCCTGATGATGATCCTCGGCATGGCCATCATCAGCCTGGCGACATTTCTATACATGAGCGCTCAGCTCGGCTCCGGTCCACGCGATGGGATGATGGTCGCATTCACCAAACTGACCAATAAACCGGTCGGGCTCATCAGGAGCTCCATCGAGATCGCCGTACTGATCATCGGCTACCTTCTGGGTGGAACGGTTGGTTGGGGAACGCTCATCATGTCCCTTGGATTTGGATTTTTCATCCAAACCACATTCAAGATATTCAAGTTTGATGTCAAAGAAGTCGTCCACCGTTATGTTGACCAAGACATTGCCTTTCTTTTTCACAAATTGAAGAAATGAATTTAAATTCAATTTCAAAACAAGAAAGCAGCCATTAAACACATGTTATGGTTAGGAATTTATAGAAATGGTTGACTGTTCTATCTTTCTTGGTTATAAATTCCCTGTCCAAACATTTTCCGATATGGTTGCGTAAATGCCAGGAAGGTTTCAGACTATGAAAAATATATTATTAAAATTTCCAAGATTATTAATCGGGTATTTTTTATACGCGCTTGGCATTGTAATGACCATCAATGCCCAGCAGGGTCTCGACCCGTGGGGCGTCTTCCATCAGGGACTATCTTTCAAAATGAATATTACCTTTGGAATTGCGGTAAATATCGTGGGGGCAGTGATCGTTATTTTGGATTTCATTTTCGGCGAGAGAATTGGTTGGGGAACCATCGGAAACGTCATCTTCATCGGTACATTTATTGATCTAATAACCAGTATCCGTCTTGTTCCAGTTTTCGATAATACAATCCTGAGCTTTTTAATGATGTTCATCGGCATGTTCACGATCAGTCTGGCAGCATATTTCTATTTGAGTGCCCAGTTAGGAGCTGGCCCCCGGGACGGTTTGATGATCGCGTTGACAAAACGCACCAACAAACCCGTGGGACTTGTCAGGGGTTCGTTAGAAGTCACCGCGTTGATCATTGGATATTTCCTCGGTGGATCTGTGGGTTGGGGGACATTGATCATGTCATTAGTGCTGGGATTGTTTTTTCAGACTACATTCAAAATATTACATTTTGATGTTAAACAAGTTGAACACAGGTATGTCGACCAGGACATTGCGTTTTTAATTCAAAAATTAAAACCTAAAAACGGAACAACCAATTCAAAATCAGATTGATCTAAGTTAAATAATCGAGCTTTCTTGACCATAGATTAATACCAAATAATATATGCATAAATATTAGGCTTGAATTCAACTAGCAAGTGCAACTTTGAAAGCGTTAGAGAGATAAGCTGCGGTAAGATAAGCGCCTCTCTAACGACTAAATCAAAGGAGCATTCATGAACACATAC
>JAUSPC010000210.1 GCA_030655835.1 Pelolinea sp. | reverse complement strand
TGACTGTGTCTAACTTGAAGTCTGCAGTGAAAGCACGACGTTTTCTTGTGCTCATGTATGTCCTCCATAGCTTTATGTTACTCCCTTATTGCTATGTCTGGTTTTTCAACCGCACTACAAAAGGCGCAATTGACATATTGAGAATACTTATTTGTTCATCCCATTAATTGTCTGAATTTTTGAATAAATTTTTGAACATCATCATCATTGATCCAATAATGCGTAACAAATCTGAAATTTCTTGGGCCTGACATTCCGATCAGGATACCTTCTTCTGCCATTTCCGCAATCAAGGTATCTGACGAAATATTATGATCGTCTAAAATTTCAATAAAAACCATATTTGTTTGAGGATATCCTTTATCAAGAGTAATTCCTGGAAGGTCTTCTAATCCATCCGCGATCATCTTCGCGCGATCATGGTCCTTATCCAACCTATCTATCATTTCATCTAAAGCTATAATTCCGGCCGCCCCAAGTATTCCGGCCTGGCGCATGCCGCCGCCCAGTTGTTTTCTTATTTTTCTTGACTTTTTTATAAACTCCTTCGATCCACATAGAACCGATCCCACAGGTGCGCACAATCCTTTGCTAAGGCAGAACATCACAGAATCAGCGGACTCTACAAGATCAGATGGAACTTCTCCCAGAGCCATACTCGCGTTGAAGATCCGTGCACCATCGATGTGTAAAGAAATGTCTTCAGGTTTGACAATCTCAGAAACTGATTTCAGGTATTCTCTTGTGATTGGATACCCGCCGCAATGATTCTGAGTATTCTCTAAGATAAACAATTTTGTTTCAGGGTGATGTATATCATCTATTCGTATTGCCCTTTTTATGTCCTCCAATGATAATGTCCCATCTGGAAGATTAGGAACCAATTGTGGAAAAACTCCACCCAGGGCTGAAATTCCTCCGACTTCATGTAGAAAAGTATGTCCATTATCCCCCATAACAGCTTCATCACCACGTCCGCAATGGGTAAGCACCGCAATTAAATTTGCCATAGTTCCAGATGGAGTAAAAAGCCCGGCTTCTTTTCCAAGCAACTCTGCAGATTTCTTCTCAAGGGTATTTATTGTTGGGTCTTCTCCATAAACATCATCTCCAATAGGTGCGCTGGCCATTGCTGTTCGCATTGCTTTGGTTGGATGTGTGACTGTGTCGGATCGAAAATCTATGATTCCGTTTTCAAAAGCCATTATTTCTCCTTTCTGATAATTCATCAATGATATTTTGTAAATCACCAGGCAATTTTGCTTCAAAAGTGGACATCATTTGATTGCCCGGTAGTTTGATCTCTAGTCTTTTAGCGTGTAAAAAATGTCTATCTAATTTCATTGTAGGGGTTGAATGCCCATAAACAGTATCGCCTGTTATTGGAGATCCAATCGATGATAAATGAACGCGGATCTGATGTGTTCTCCCGGTCAACAATCGGACTTCTAATAGACTAAATTGACCTAATTTATTTAATGTATGATAGATAGTCACCGAATTTTTTCCTTCCCCTTCCGGTGCAATAGCCATCTTTTTTCTGTTCAATCGGTCGCGATAAATAGGAGCAACGATCTTCCCTGACTCAGTTGGCGGATGTTTATCAACCAATGCCAGATAAGTTTTATTCACATTACGCGATTTAAATTGTCTCTGCAACCAATTATGTGCAAGTTCATTCTTAGCGATGATGACAACACCTGAAGTATTTTTATCCAAGCGATGAACGATTCCAGGCCTCATTTTCCCACCGATACCCTCTAAAAATGGAGTATGACCAAGTGCAGCATGTACCAATGTTCCGCTTTGATGACCAACGGCAGGGTGTGTGACCATTCCCGCAGGTTTGTTGACAACTAATACATCATCATCTTCATAGATTATATCTAAAGGGGTATTTTCCGGTTCTAGATCAAGCGGGGTTGGCGCTGGGAATGTGATCGAAATAGATACACTTTTATCTAATAAATATCCTGTTTTTATGATACTTTTTTGATCGATCAGCACCAATCCATCTCTAATTATCCTTTGTATCTGGGATCTCGATCTATCAGGAAACTGGGTAGTTAAAAATTTATCTAAACGCTCGTGAGGTTCCCCCGGAAATATCACCGTGTATGTGGTGCTATTCATGAAAACCAATTCTTTCAAATTTGTTCAATTTTCTCTGGCTCCGGCGTCTCGCTTCTGGCTTCCTTCCTGTTTTCTTTCTCCTGCACCCATAATCCAAGGATCATCAAAGCTACACCCATAGTGACACTTGCGTCTGCGACATTGAAAACAGCAAAATTGCCAACAGACATAAAATCGGTGACGTGCTTGATGGTAATTCGATCAATTAAATTGCCAACTGCTCCACCCAATTGCATACTCAGCGCGATCCGGAGAAACCAATCTTCTTCAGTTAACAGTGGGTAAAAAACAATGATCACCAATGCAATAATACTAACTAAAATTGAGAAGAGATAGTTATTGTTTTGGAACATTCCAAAAGCTACGCCTGTGTTACGCCAATGGACAACACGCGCAAAAGGGGTTAACCATTCCCATGGTGACCACACCTCTCCAACTGCGATATTTGTCCTGACGATATATTTCGTCCACTGATCCAACCCGATAATTCCAGTTGCGATCGGGAATAATATCAAATAACTTTTTAAATAATTTTTCAATTTCATTTCTCCAAGCATAAGTGTTTTTATAATTCTATCTTACTAAAGTGCCTGTGGATAAATTCTGCCCATCCCATCAAAATGCTCATTCACGCAAATAAACAATTTATCGAGGTCTTCATTCAGCGGCAACATGATTAAATGTGATCCGCACATGTTCTTACAATCAGTTGCCCAAACCCATCTATTGGAATTACCGCATTTTTCTGATTCGCAAAAAAATGACTATATCCACATTCATTATTCTCGGGACAGACTTCACACCATACTTCCAAAATCCGCATATGTTTCTTTATATAATCAATATGCCAAAATCTTTTAGAGTCTTTCGCTAAATGGCGTGTAATCCTGCTTTTTAAGCCGCCATTTCCATGCGCACTACCGCAATAATAATAATGCCCAGGCAATAAACTCACATTCCCAAACTTAGGAATTATTTGTTCGGTAGGTTCTTTTAGACTCATAACGAGGATGTAATTCCCTTTCCGTCCAGTAATTACATTCTCCATAATTATTAAGAAAAATAAGGGCAGCCAATAAAATAGCCCTGAATTTTCTATTGCTCTTTTTCTAACCATAAGGCGAGTGTTTCGCCATCAAATTCATCACTAACATTTGGAAGTGTTTCCGGATTTTTTTCAGAAACAACCTCTACGGCCAGCGTTTCAAGCATGATGTAATCCTTATACTCTTCAATTGCTTCTGCTAAATTCTTTGTAGATGTGTAATACAGTCGTATTCTGTCTGAAATATCAAATTCAGCTTGTTTCCTGGCTTCCTGAACTCTCCGAACAAATTCTCTCGCTAATCCTTCACTACGTAATTCTGGGGTCAGATCCGTGATCAGAGCAGCCATTAATGCTCCTTCAGTAGCAACCACAAATCCTTCCTTTGCCTGCATACGTATTTCCACTTCGTCTGGTGTGATTTCAAAATCTTTTCCTGCCACAGATAGAGTAACCGAATTCCCGTCTAGAAAATCTTTTGCAAATTTATCTGCATCTAAATTCAGGATCGCTTTCCGAATTACTGGAAACTCATTTTTATATTTTTGCCCTAATTGTTTTGGTAGCGGCATAATTTCATATGCAGCTGCCTCACTGACAGTACTTAACGAGCGTACATTTTTCACATTCAACTCGTCTTTTAATAATTCGGAGTATTCCTGAATTACATCACCCTCAGAGATGTTGCTGGTCGTAAATGCGGCTTCTTGGAGTGGTTGCCTAACCTTTATACTTGATTGATTTCTGGCAGCGTGTCCCAATGACACCAGTTTCATAACAAGGTTCATATCATCAATTAAGGATTGGTTGATGTGACTTTCATTGTATTTCGGCCAATCTGAAGTGTGGATCGATTTTGAAGATTGAGGATCCACGTTCTTAACCAAGTTTGAGTATATTTCTTCTGAAATAAACGGCATGCTAGGAGCGAGTAATTTGCTCACGGTTACAAGCGCTTCATACAAAGTTGCATATGCCGCATATTTATCATCATCGGATTCACTTTTCCAAAATCGTCGACGTGAACGCCGAAGATACCAATTTGATAAGTTATTCACAAATCCTTCAATTGGTCGCGTAGCTCCAAGAACGTCATAATTTTCGAGCGCGTTAGTTACATCACGAACCAGTGTGTGCAATTCAGCCAATAACCATTGATCCAATTTTGAATATTTTGGTTTTCTTTTCAGATCAGGTATCCAACCATCGAGATTTGCGTAGGTTACGAAGAATGAATAAGTGTTCCATAAAGTAAGTGTGAAATTTCTCAGTACTTCAGAGACGAGCCCGGCGGAAAAACGTCTTTCCTGTCCGGGAGGGCTTGCTGTATAAAGGTACCATCGCATCGCGTCTGCACCCTGTGCATTAAGCACTTCCCATGGATCAACCACATTGCCCTTTGATTTAGACATTTTCTGTCCTTCACCATCTAATATCAAACCCAGGCAGATCACATTCTTAAACGCGACTTTTCCAAATAACAACGAGGATATCGCGTGAAGTGAATAAAACCACCCACGAGTTTGATCAACTGCTTCGCAGATATAATCCGCAGGATATTGACGTTCGAAGATTTGTTCATTTTCAAACGGATAATGCCACTGAGCAACCGGCATTGATCCCGAATCAAACCAAACATCAATCAGCTCAGGTACGCGGTGGCTGATCTCACCGCATTCACTGCATGGGAATTCGATCTCATCCACATGTGGACGATGTAGATCCAGCCCAGTAAGGTCTTTGCCCGTTTTCTCGGAAAGTTCCGCCACAGACCCTATGCATTCCTGATGACCACAAACTGTACATTCCCACACTGGAAGTGGAGTTCCCCAATATCTTTCACGACCCAATGCCCAATCTACATTATTTTCAAGCCAATTTCCAAATCTGCCATCCTTTATATGATCAGGATACCAATTGATCTCCTGGTTTAAAGAAACCAGTTTATCTTTCAATTGACTTGTTCGTATAAACCAGGTAGGTCGAGCGTAATAGAGAAGCGGGGTTGCACATCTCCAGCAAAATGGATATGTATGTGTGTATTCTTCTGATTTATATAGCAATCCCCGGTTTTTAAGATCTTCAATGATAAAAGGATCAGCATCTTTTACGAACCTACCTGACCATGGTCGGACTTCAGGGATGAATGTCCCATTCGGTGACACCGTCATTAATATGGGAAGATCTTCATCCAAAGAAACCTGCATATCATCAGCACCAAACGCAGGGGCAATATGGACGATACCAGTGCCGTCGTCGACTGTCACAAAATCGCCAAAGACGATACGATGTGCAGGTTTATCAGGTGGAAGGAAAGTATACAAAGGTTTATATTGCTTACCTTTTAATTGCTTCCCCTTCATGGTATCAACTATTTCAACCTTTTCCTCACCAAATACTTTTTCTACAAGGGATTCCGCTAAGATCAATTTTTCGGTACCTTCAATCACTCCATTCTTGATTTCCCTTTTTATCACTACATAGGTAATATCTGGGTGAACGGCAACAGCCACATTTCCGGGTAAAGTCCATGGGGTAGTTGTCCAAACCAACAAAGAAGTGCTTGGATCGTCAACCAGAGGCATCCTAACAAACGCAGATGGGTCAGTTGCATCCTTATATCCCAGCGCGACTTCATGATCTGAAAGTGGGGTTCCGCATCGTGGACAATAAGGGACAACTTTAAATCCCTGATATAAAAGGTCTTTATCCCATAAATTATCTAAGATATACCAGACAGATTCAATATAGGAATTTTTGTAGGTTACATAAGCGGTATCAAAATCCACCCAATACGCGATTCGTTCAGTAAGCTTTTCCCATTCCTGAATGTTTGAAAAAGCTGATTCCCGGCATAGGTGATTAAACTCTGCGATCCCATAATCCTCGATCTGTTGTTTATTTGTAAAACCTAATTTCTTTTCTACTTCGATCTCAATAGGCAATCCATGCGTATCCCATCCACCCCTGCGTGTCACGTGAAATCCCTTCATTGTTTTATATCGCGGAAATATATCCTTGAATGCCCGGGCAAGAACATGATGCACACCTGGCATGCCATTAGCGGTTGGAGGACCTTCATAAAAAACAAATTCAGGATTACCTTCCCTATTCTTGATGGAAGTTTGAAAAATATTTTCTTTTTTCCAAAAGTCCAATATCGATAATTCCATCGCATTTACATTTAGTTTTGACGATACAGGTTTAAACATCATGCCTCCAAATATTTAATAAAAAATCGCCCCATCAGGGACGAGATATTTCCCGCGGTACCACCCCGGTTTCCGAAAAACGGACACTTCATTTTAGCTTTTTCCTGGATAACGGTCAGAAAAAACCGGCTCTCTTAATCACCTTCCGATAGGTTTTCAGTTTGCAGCTCTGGAGTGATTTTCAATTTTTTCTTCTATGCTTTCACCATCCATAGATCGCTGGTTTTACTTAATAATTTACTCGTCTCCGTCTTAGCTCATCATTGAAAAATTATCTCATACTCCAAATAAAAAATCAACGCTCACGTAATAACACCATAGAACAATGGCAGTGGGTCACACGGTGTTATTGAGAACGCAACGCATTCTTTCAACCGATCTTGTGCCTCTTTGGCTTTGTCGGGATCATTCGCATAAATTGTGAACAATATGATTCCCTCATCAACCTTTTCTCCAACTTTTATATGAACAATGATTCCAACTGCTGGATCGATCTTATCAGTTTTTTTCGCTCTTCCAGCCCCAAGATCCAAAGATGTTTCGCCAATTGTTCGCGCATGCACTTCGGAAATATATCCAGATCGGTCTGCTTTCATTTCAAGCATGATAGGCGCGGTAGGCAATTTTTCCGGATTATCAATATAGGACACATCACCCTTTTGTGTAATGACCAATTCCCTGAATTTCTCCCACGCGGTACCATTTTCCAGAGTATTGATCGCTAGTTTTTTTGCTTTTTCCAAATTTTCCGCTTTCTTACCTAAAACCAGCATATGACTGGCGATTACCAGGCAATGTTCGTAAAAATCTTTAGGACCCCGATTATTTAACGTATCAATCGCTTCTTTAAGCTCTAATGCATTGCCAACTGCTTTTCCAAGCGGTTGGTTCATATCCGACAATATTGCACGAACTTCTCGCCCACTTAATTTGCCGATCGCAACCATCATTGTCGCGAGCTGTCTGGCATCTTCGATGTTTTTCATGAAAGCGCCATTGCCTACTTTTACATCTAGCACAATCGCGTGTGCACCAGCCGCAATTTTCTTGCTCATTACCGATGACGCGATCAATGGCAAAGATGGGACCGTACCAGTCACGTCTCGTAATGCATACAATTTGCCATCAGCAGGCGCTAGATCAGCTGATTGACCGGTTAGAACAATGTATATATCCTTTAATTGAGAAAGAAATTCTTCCTTAGTAAGATCCACCCGATACCCAGGAATAGATTCCATCTTGTCTAAAGTGCCTCCGCTAAACCCCAATCCTCGACCAGACATTTTTCCCACCGGCAGTCCACATGCTGCTGCGATCGGGCCGACAACCAGCGTGGTTTTATCACCCACACCGCCAGTTGAATGTTTGTCAACCACTATTGGGGCAATTGATGATAGATCCAATACCTCTCCAGAGTCTGCCATCGCCAATGTTAGATCTGTTGTTTCCTGGTCAGTCATCCCGTTTAATAAGACTGCCATTGCCCAGGCAGATACTTGATAATCAGCAATATCTCCATTCGACAATCCGCTAATGAAGAAAGCGATCTCTTCTTTAGAGAGCTCTTTCTTATCTCGTTTTTTAATTACTATGTCAACTGCGCGCATTATTCACCTCATTTTCTTCAGTAAATAAAAACCGATTCCCTCTTTCGAGGGAATTATTTAATTTCAATCTTTCGGTTTCAAGAAAATTGTAGCTTTTCGGTTAGGTCCTTCTCCCACACTTTCCGTTGTAACGAATGGATGATATCGCAATTCCAAGTGAATTAACCGACGCTCATTGGCAGGCATGGGTTCCAACTCCTGTTTTCTCCCTGTTTGAATTACCTGATCAGCCATTCGGCGGGCCATTTGTCGAAGCTGCCTTTCCCTACGGAACCGATACCCTTGAACATCGATCATCAGGGGGACCCAATCTCCCATTTCCTGATTCAACATCAAGCTTGTGATGTATTGTAATGAGTTCAATGTTTCGGCGCGGCGGCCTATTAATATACTAAGATCTTTGCCGGTGACTTCTACAAGCACCATTGCTTTATCATTTTCATCCTCCGGATCCATAATTCTGGAAGACACATCAGCAGATACCGACATATTCTTAAGCAAAGACTGAACAATTCTCTCCGCCTTTACTCTTGCTTCTTCCAAGGGATCGTCGAAGGCTTCATCTTCCACATGAATCGGTTCATTAGAAGAGGTTTTTTCTTCCTCTTTTTCTTCTACAGAAGGATCTTCCCCTATTGATAACCTGACCCGTACCTGACGGTTGCCCATCCCGAGGAATCCACCTTTCCCTTCATCGATCACTTCAACAGATACAGCATTTCGTGGTAAACCTAACTGATCTAATCCTTTTTCAACCGCTTCCTCAATGGAAGGCGCAATAATTTCTAAAGTTGTTTTTTGTTGATTCATTATTGGTCACTCCCTATTTTTTAACTTCTACTTTTTTCTTAGGAAAAAGATTTTTGAAATCGAATCTTCCCAAGACCGCATACTGGAAAATACTGAAAAGATTGGAAGCCAGAAAATATAACGCGAGACCTGAGGCCAAAGAATAAGCAAACCAGCCCATCAGCAAGGGCATGTAAATATTCATCATTCCTGACATTTGGTTTGATTGACTATCGCCAGCTGTTGGAGTCGCGATAAGTTTCGTTTGCAAATATGAGGTGATCGCGACGATGATCGCCAGCACAGGGATTCCAAACGAAATTCCTGGAATAAAAATTCGCTCTGGGCGGCCAATGTCCATCCATAAAAATTGGCTGTTCAGGGGAATTAATGACAAGGGGTTCTGTAAGCCAGGGATGAACGAGAACAGATCTTTTAACCAAGGAGAAACCTTTGGGATCAAATTCACCATTTGCAACGGTGCATTTCCCATCGTTTGAATAATACTTTGATAGAGACCTATGATAATTGGGAACTGGATCAAAGTAGGAAGGCAAGACGCAAATGGGCTGATGCCTTTTTCTTTATAAAAACTCATTTGTTCTTGTGCTAGTTTGTCACGGTCGTTCTTATATTTTTTCTGAATCGCGATCCAATCTGGGTCACTCTGCATATCCTGAAGCGCCTTGCTGCTTTTTATCTGGTTGGACATCAATGGCCATGAGATAAGTTTGATGACAATTGTAAAAAGGATGATCGCGAGACCAAAATTTTCACCGATCAGATCATAGATGAAAAGCAGGGCATTTATAAATGGTTCTATAATAATTGATTCCCACATGTTATTTTCCTATTCTATTAATAATATTTAATTAGATGGTAAAAAGGACCAAACCTCAAATCCGTTAAGGTCAATAGCAGAGAACAGAGATGCTTCACTGCTAGGTGCGAAAATAATTTCCTCGCCAGCCACCCGTATATCAGAAATTATTGGATTTTCATAATTTGTTATGGTTTTGGATTCTTTATCAGAATTGATCGAGAAGATCTTCCCTTCGTCAGTAGCAAAAACAACTCCGCCTTCTAAAGCTGCTCCTCCCCCAATTATCTTGCCGCCGGCCGATAATGGTGATACCCAAAGGGCAGATCCGTCCGCAGGATCAACGGCATAAATATTGCCGTTCATATCGGCAACAAAAACTGCGTTTTCCGTAACAACTGGGGAGCCCCAAATTGCACCGAGATTCCCATTGTCGTTGAAATTCCACAATAATTTCTCACTTATTAGGTCAATCGCAAAAAGATTTCCCTCGATTGTAACTACATATGCCATCCCATCTGCTAAAACTGGATCGGCAGTGATAGCCATCCCAAGATCAATTTGCCATTTCGCGGTTTCAAGTAGGGTTTTACTGCCATCCTTTGCATTTACTAGATCATTTACAGAAATATTCTTTGGAAAGGCATAAAAATGATGGTCCATGGAGGCGAGATAGATGAAATTCTCATCTGCGAGAGGAGCCGTCCAGTTTGGTCCGCCAGCCTTGAATTTCCATTTTAAATTCCCATCAGTATCAAGCGCATATAAATAATTGTCGGAGTTGGGTGCATACGTCATGCCGTCGGAAATTAAAGCCGATCCAACAAATCGGTCGCTTGCGCCGCTAAACTCCCATTTAACTGTTCCATTCGTTTCGTCGAGCGCTGTCAGTGAGCCGTTGTAATCACCAACCGCGACCAACCCATCTCCAACCGCTGGAGCTGCATAAAATAATCTGGCACGATCGCTATCAGATGGGTACTTCCATAATTGGTTTCCGCTTTTGGTATCTACCGCATATGTTTGGGTACCGTTGGAAATAAATCCGGTTTCTCCAAATATTGAGAAGCCAGGCCAACTAGATGCCGCGCCTGCGTTGGTGCATCCTGTAAGAAGGAAGAGCAAACTTGAAAGAAGAATTAAAGTTGTAAGTATTTTAAGTTTCATATTTTCCTTGTTTTCTAATATTCTAAAATTTATGGTACAGGATCGTATCCGCCAAGATTAAAGGGGTTACATCGAAATATCCTGTAAATAGCCAATAAAGACCCTTTTAGGGCACCATATTTATTAACTGCTTGATATCCATAATGTGAACAACTTGGATAAAATCGGCAGGTATTACCAGGTAGTACAGGAGAAATAAATCTTTGATAAAGTCTAATAAATGCAAGGATCAGATATTGAGGAAAATTAAAGATGGTCACTTTAAAATCGCTCAACGAGTGTTCTTTAGGATAATTATCTTCAGTTAGCATTTAATTGATTATCTATTGAAAAGATCAGCTTGCCGAAGCAAAATATGTATTGCTTCTTGCCACTCATTATAGCTTGCCGTCGCACCCACGGAGCGTGAATAAAAAACCAGATCCCACCCTGTTTTAATTTTGCTCCATGAACTTGTTACACAAGCTTTCATTCTTCTCTTTACAAGATTTCGCGTGACCGCGTTTCCGACAGCTTTGCTTGTAACGCAAGCCATCCGCGAATAGCTTAGATCATTTGGAATATACCCAAGCACGACCAATTTATGATGTTTTGATAGCCCATCATTCTTGATCAATAAAAAATCTCTTGCTTGAGTTAAACGGAAATTACGTTTCATTAGGGTGAACCGTAATTCGATTCCATTAATTCTATATTAATAAAGATCCGAGATACAACTACCAGCGGGTATTCTTTGTGTGATTATTCTTTTTTACGGTTAAGCGATAGCGGCCTTTAAGACGCCTCCTCTTTAATACATTGCGACCATCAGCTGATGACATGCGCTGTCGAAAGCCATGTACTCTCAGACGATGTTTAACGCGGGGTTGATAAGTCCGTTTTGGCATAAATTTATTTACCTCTTTTACCCTTTAAAATAACTTCGAAATTATACCATATTGACTGGTTTTGCAATCGTTTACAGAAAATTCATATCGCTTTTCTATATATAGTAATAGGATTATTATACGATTTGCCCTAAAAGATGATTGTTTTCTATTTTTATAATTTGAACTTCCGAGATCATGTTCTGCAAATCTTCATGAGCAGCCACAGTCACTCGCAGGTAATTCCCAGTTAAACCACTTAAAAGATAATTCTCTTTATCTTGCTTTTCGATTTTCTCCCAAAGCACAGATAATTTTTTATTAAGGAATTTTTTCTTATATTGATCTTCTGAATCAGCGATCACTTGCCTCATCTTTTTGCTCCGATATATCTTTTCTTTTTCTTGGACAATTTTGTCCATTTTTGCGGCTGGTGTGCCTGGTCTGGGGGAATATCTGAAAACATGCCCACCTGAAAAATTGAGGTTTTTAACAAACGCAATACTCTCAATAAAATCCTTTTCTGATTCCCCGGGGAACCCAACCATCAGATCTGTTGTTATTGCCATTTCAGGAAAGTCACTGCGAATATTCTGGATAAGTTCCTGATATTCCTTTGTTAGCATTTTTCTTCCCATCTTCATTAATACAACATCACTACCTGACTGAAGGGGGAGGTGGAGGTGTTGGCAAAAAGAAGGGTGTTCAAACACCCGGAAATATGACCGATCAATATCCCAGGGTTCCAGTGAGGATAACCTGATCCGATTTGGAGAATACCTGTTAATGATCTGGCTAATAAGTTTCGGAAGCGTAAATCCATCTCTAAGGTCTTTTCCCCAGGACCCCAGATTCACACCTGTTAATACAATTTCCTTAGCTCCACCTTTCAGCGCATTTTCAACATCAACAAATATTTCGGTCTTCGTTTGAGAAACACTCTTTCCACGCGCAATTCGTGTGAGGCAAAAAGTACAATGATTATCACAACCATCTTGTGCTTTTATAAATGCTCTTGTTCGGTGGTTTTTTCCAGGAAGAGGTTCTCTTACCACCGATGTTGATATGCCAGGTTGAATTTGAAATTGTTCAAATAGGTCAGTTATTATGTCCTTCTTTCCATCATTGCTATATAAACTTACTACTGAAGGTAGATCTATCACCGTTTCTGGTGCAACTGTCGCATAGCATCCGGTCACATATATTTTCTCGCAGCCAGAATTGGCGATTCTTCGAATGGATTTCCTCGAATCCGCGCTTGCCGACGATGTTACCGCGCAGGTATTTACAATTGCGATATCCGCGTCCGATGTATCTCCAACAATCTCATGTCCAGCGTTGCGTAACTCTGCCGCGATCTTCTCTATCTCACTCAAGTTTAATCGGCAGCCAATGGATTCCAAAAAAACCTTCATTTAGGGGACCGCCACCACAAAATCATCAAAAAAGACAGCTGTTTCTTTCGACCCCGTAAAAGATCCCGTAATTAATCCGGTTTTTCCTGTTTTCAGATCAGAATCAACGACACTTGTTTTTTCTTCGCCATTTATAAATAATGTCAAAGTAGTTTCCTCGCAAACTGCATGCAGCCAATTTTCTTCTTTATCCTTATTAATACTCTCGTCATACTCCATATTTTCTGAAGAAAGGAGAGTATATTCGCCATTAATTACTTTAACGATCCCATAATATCCATCAGATGAAATTAAGAATCCATAATAGTTTTTATCATTCAAATATCTGCAAACTATTCCAAAAGCGTTATCGTTTGACCCAAATCTCTTTCTTACCAATGTTTTGATCGAAACGTTCTGATAGAAGAGATGATTTGTCGTGATTACATCAAGATTGGGTTTATATACGATCATGATCAACCCTTCATCAAGAAAACTTACTGCCGATATTCCGGGTGTATTCCATGTATCCCAATTTTGATTTGAAATCGAGAAATCATCTGCGAACAACACATCACCACTTGTACGCGGATTTGGCGAAAAACGGCAGGCAAGCAGCACAAATAAACCAGAAATTAATAGGATCATTTTGTTTATTTTTCTCTTTTTAGGGTTCATATACTTCTGCTTATTCGTAAGTTGAGACTTGATATGTTTTCAAAAAAATATTCCTGCTTGACACTAATTTTTATAAATGATACCCTCATTTTACTTGGATGCATCCTTTTTGAATTTTTCATACCAAGTATATAAGTTTTTATTAGCAGTTTCAATGGAGTAGAAAAAGTATGTCGGAACGATTAACAGGAACAGTTAAATGGTTTAATCCCTCAAAAGGGTACGGTTTCATTGATCAAGAAGACGACGAAGATGTATTTGTTCATTATTCTGTAATCAAGATGGATGGATATCGTGTTCTAAAGCAAGGACAA
>JAUSPC010000204.1 GCA_030655835.1 Pelolinea sp. | reverse complement strand
AGAAGGCAGTATGCCAACACATAAAACTCTGCGCGTACATTTAAAATATGTTGGTGATCGGCGAGAAAAACGACCCGTAATTACTGAACTTCGCCGTGTAAGTAAACCAGGGCGTCGCGTTTATACGCATAAACGAGATATTCCTTGGGTGCTTTCTGGTATGGGTATTTCGATCATATCAACCCCCAAGGGTATTATGACTGGTCAGACAGCACGGAAGAATGGTGTTGGTGGAGAAATCCTGTGCAAAGTTTGGTAAAAAGTCAGATTTTGGAGGTATTAAGTGTCTAGAATAGGCAAATTGCCCATTAGTATTCCAAGTGGAATTAATGTGGAATTGGATGGGCATCACGTAACTGTTAAAGGATCAAATGGAGTCTTGGAACGTTCTTTTTCTCCATTGATCAGTATTAATAAAGAAGGCGAACAGATCTTAGTGACACGTGATTCAGACGAAAAACATGTTCGTGCACTTCATGGAACAACCCGAGCGGTTATCCAAAATATGGTGACAGGAATTCATACAGGCTTTACCAAAGTACTTGAGATTCAAGGTGTTGGTTATAAAGCAGAACTCGAAGGTACAGGTTTAGTGATCAATGTTGGATTTTCACACACTATAAATGTTGAAGCGCCAGAAGGTATAGAATTTGATGTGACCGAAAAAAACCGCGTTATCGTTATAAAAGGTGCCAACAAGGAAGTTGTTGGACAGGTTGCGGCTGACATACGAAAACTCCGTCCCCCAGAACCATATAAAGGTAAAGGTATCAGATATCAGGGCGAAAGAGTCCGCAGAAAAGCTGGTAAGACAGCCGGTGCGATTTAAGGAGTATTGAATAGATATGGCTAAGAAAACAAGGAACGAAGCAAGATTACACAGACACAAACGAGTTCGCAAGAATATAAGTGGAACTGCTGGACGACCGCGGTTATGTGTTTTCCGCAGTTTATCTCATATATCTGCCCAGTTAATTGATGATAAAAAAGGGATCACATTGGTGTCCTCATCAAGTATTGATCGGGAATTGAGAAAAAAGGTTGAAAAATTAAAGAAAACAGAACAAGCTTCTGAGGTTGGAAAACTTATTGCGCAGCGCGCAAAAGAGAAAAAAGTTATAGAAGTGGTTTTTGATCGCGGCGGATACCGCTATACTGGCCGAGTTAAAGCCCTGGCAGAAGCGGCAAGAGAAGAAGGTTTGATCTTCTAGAAAGAGGATACTGACAAAGAGGCAATTATGGCAAAAATGGCATATAAACCAGTAGAAAAAGAATTCGATGAACGTGTCGTGGATATCGCACGCGTTGCTAAAGTTGTAAAAGGCGGCCGCAAATTTCATTTCCGCGTTACGATCGTAACCGGAGATAATAACGGACGCGTTGGAGTTGGCACTGGTAAGGCTGGTGCTGTTCCTGAAGCGATGGGTAAGGCGACAATACAAGCGCATGAGGACATGCGTAAAGTATCCCTATCAGGCACAACAATCCCACACGAAGTTACTGGGAAAGTTGGTGGTGCAGTAGTTTTGTTAAAACCCGCATCTCAAGGTACCGGAGTTATCGCGGGTGGTGGTGTACGAGCTGTTGTTGAAGCTGCTGGCGTGCGAGATATTCTGACGAAATCTATGGGAAGCGCAAATGTGCTGAATGTGGTTAAAGCAACCATGAAAGCATTAGACCAATTGCGGACACCCGCAGATATTGCCGCAATGCGCGGAAAACCAGTAAAAGAACTGGCACCATTCTGGGAACGGAGAAATAATGGTTAAGAAATCAAAAATATTAAAAATCACATTGGTTCGAAGTCCAATTGGTAATTCTGAACGGCATAAAGCAACTATACGTGCGTTAGGCCTTCGGAAAATTGGACAATCAGTCGAACAGAAGGATTCACTTGCCGTTCGAGGGATGCTATCAAAGGTAAACCATTTAGTTGAAGTTGAAACTCAGGAATAAAAATGAAATTACATGATCTGAAACCCAACAAGGGTTCAAAAAAGAATAGACGGCGTGTTGCTCGTGGACCAGGCGCGGGCCAGGGAAAATATGCTGGTAGAGGTTTAAATGGACAGCGCTCCCGTAGCGGTTTTGGCGGTGCATTATACCGACAAGGTGGTAATCTACCATTTTATCGACGGCTGCCATTCTTGCGTGGTGAAGGTTTTTCACCAATAAATCGGATTGAGTATAACGAAGTTAACGTTGAGACATTGTCGGCGTTCAAAGCAGGTACGGAAGTAACACCCGAACTTCTCTCTGACAAGAACATGCTTCATAAAACCAAACTTCCTGTTGTGATCCTGGGTAGAGGTGATATCACTAAAGCTCTAACCATAAAAGCGCATAGATTTACAAAAAGCGCAAAAGAAAAAATTGAAGCTGCTGGTGGAAAAGCAGAAATTATAAATTTAGGATAAAGAAGGATAACAAGGAGATTCGATCATGAAGAAATCTGCATGGCGCTATTTGTGGACTTCTGTTGACATCAGAAAAAAACTGCTGATTACATTGGCAATATTGATTCTGTATCGATTAGCGGCTAATATTCCAGTTCCTGGGATCAACCGTGATGTAATCGCAGGTATTTTCAACCAGCAAAACGCAGCCAGCAGTCTATTGGGAGTGTTTGACCTATTATCTGGGGGAACATTATCCAATTTCTCAATCCTCGCGATGGGTGTTTATCCTTATATCACCGCACAGATCATTATTCAGTTATTGATCCCAATCATTCCATCTCTTGAGAGACGAATGAAGGAGAATCCCAAAGAAGGTCGGAAATTGATGGAAAAATGGACAGTATTGCTGACCATTCCCATGGGTGCGCTTTCCGCATTAGGTCAAATTCAACTCTTCAACCAACTAGCCACTGGCGGCTCCATTTTGAATTATCAGTTTGGCTTTGCTGGTGCGAATTTACTGCCAACCTTAACAACTTTGATCAGTATGATCGGCGGGACGATGTTGGGTATTTGGTTGGGTGAATTGATCTCTGAATATGGAATTCCTAATCAAGGGTTATCCCTGATCATTTTCTCGGGTATTGTTTCTCGTATTCCTATCAATCTTTATAGTTTGATCGTATCCGGTCAATCAGTTGCGATTCTGTTATCGCTCATGGCAATTATTTTAGCTATAACGATTTTCGCAATTATTTTTGTTCAACAGGGTAGGCGAAATGTGCCGGTGTTGTTCCCTGGACGCAGAGTAGGCAGCCGCATGTCGATGCCTGTTCGGTCAAATTTGCCATTGATGATCAACCTGGCAGGAATGATCCCTTTGATCTTTGCGCAAACAATATTATCACTTCCTGCAATATTGGCACAATTTTTTATTAACTCTAAAACTGCGTGGTTAGCGAATTTATCAGCCGGTCTTCAGCAAACATTTAATCCAACGAGCATTTGGTATATTGTGATCTATTTCCTCTTTGTCCTGTTGCTAACCTTCTTTTATACTGAGGTATTGTTTGAACAGCAAAATTATGGCGATAGCCTAAAAAAGCAGGGCGCACAAATTCCTGGTGTGGTTCGTGGAGCCCCTACACAGAGATATCTAAATCGGGTTCAGCGCCGGATCACATTGGTAGGCGCACTTTTCCTGGCGAGTGTAGCCACCATGCCTTACATCCTGCAGATATCTTTACCAACAAATATCGGGAATAATTTGTTCCTGGTTTCTGCTTCAGGGTTGATCATTGTTGTGGGTGTTGTAAGGGATACCTTCAACATCGTTGAGACTGAACTTAAATTACATGGATATGATGA
>JAUSPC010000173.1 GCA_030655835.1 Pelolinea sp. | reverse complement strand
GCGAAGGTTACTATAAATATGAATTCGGACGGCAAGGTGGATCATGCTTATTTTCACGTGAATGAATTCCGTGGATTTGAGAAATTTTGCGAAGGTAGAATGATCTTCGAAATGCCTTCCATTACTCCCAGAATCTGCGGCATTTGCCCTGTGAGCCATCACCTCGCAGCTGCAAAAACAGGCGATATTGTCATGGGCTCCCCTCCTCCACGAACCGCTTCGCTTCTTCGTGAGCTAATGCATATGGGGCAGATCATTCAAAGCCATGCGATGCATTTCTTTGAATTAGCCGGACCGGATCTAATACTCGGTTTTGATGCGGATCCTGCCATCCGAAATGTAGTCGGTTTGATCCAGGCTGACGCCGGATTGGCATTGAAAGCTGTTGCACTTCGCAAATATGGCCAAGAGATCATCCACAAAGTAGGAGACCGCCGCATCCACCCATCCTTTGCTGTCCCAGGTGGTGTCAATAAAGCACTCAAGATAGAGGACCGCGAATCAATTCTTAAAGATATTGATGAAATGATCGCAATCGCCCAGGTTGGTTTGACTATCTTCAAGAGTTGGGCTGAGAAGAACAAAGAAGATGTTGATAAATTTGCCGTGTTCCCAACTGGTTATATGGGCCTTGTCTCACCGGAAAACAGTTTGGAACTATATCAGGGAGATATAAGAATGGTTGGCAGAGACGGAGAAGAATTAGAAAAATTCGACTCGAACAATTATCTTGATTTCATCGCGGAGCATGTTGAAGATTGGTCCTATCTCAAATTCCCTTATTACAAAAAAATGGGATATCCAGATGGAGTTTATCGTGTTGGACCTTTAGGTCGATTGAATACAGTTGAAAAGATCGATACCCCATTGGCAAATGAGGAATTTAAGACATACCGGGCAATCAATGCTGGAAAACCAATTGAGAACACCCTTCATTACCACTATGCAAGATTAATTGAAACCCTTTATGGGATTGAAAGAGTGAAAGTTCTTCTTGATGACCAAGATATTCTCGGCAAAGATATTCTTAACACAAAACAGGATTTCAAAGGTGAGGGCGTTGGAGTCATCGAAGCGCCCCGCGGAACACTTCTCCACCACTACAAGGCCAAAGAAAACGGACAAATTGAATCGGTTAACCTTATTGTTTCTACTGGTCACAATAACTGGGCAATGAGCGAAGCGGTTGATAGTGTTGCAAAAACATATATTACCGGACCAGATATCAAAGAAGGTTTATTAAATCGCGTAGAGGCAGCCATACGAGCGCATGATCCTTGCCTTTCCTGCTCTACGCATGCTGTGGGAAAAATGCCCATGATCGTTGACATTTATGATGACAATGGCAAGTTAATTAAAGAATTAAAACGTGATTTCTGAAAATAAGACCATTTAGTATTTATAGATGCCGCCATTAATTGGCGGCATCTTGTTTGTGAGGGTAAGAAACATATGACAGCAACTAAAAAGAATTTATTTATCGGATACGGAAATCCTGATCGGGGAGATGATGGAGCATCCTATACTCTTCTGATCACACTTTTAAATAATTACGGAAAACAAAATCCGGACATTTTTTCATCAGAGATTACTGAACTCAATGAAAACACGGATATTTTATTTAATTTTCAGCTCCTTCCTGAATTCGCAGAAATTATTACGAATTATGAACGTGTTGTGTTTATAGACGCACACACAGGAGAAATTGAAAAAGATATCAGGATCAAACCAATTGATCCTACTCCTGAATATTCTCCGTTCACGCACCATTTCTCACCCGCCTCATGCCTTGCATTAGCTTATTCGATTACAGGTTACCATCCAAAAGGATGGCTTTTATCAATGCGGGGATATGAGTTTGGTTTTAACCGCAAATTAACAAATAAGACTCAAGCATTAGTTGATCAGGCACTTATCATTATTCAAAAAGAATTTTTATAATAATTATTATTTTTATAGTATTTTTACCTTAATAGTATAATATTCCCTATGCATGAGTTGGCTGTAACAGAATCACTGCTAAACACCGCTAGTGAGTACGCCATTAAGAATAACGCGCAAAAAGTTATTTCCTTGAACATCACCATCGGTGATCTATCCAATATTATCGGAGATAGTGTTCAATTCTATTGGGATATGATCAGCGAAGAAACTATTTGTGAAAATTCTTTATTAGTTTTTAAAAGAATTCCAGCAAAATTCTTATGTCAAGCATGTGGAAATGATTTTGAAATTCAAGGCGAACTACTCCCCTGCCCTAAATGCAGCAGCATGGATCTAAAAACCATTCGGGGAGATGAGTTTTTGTTAGAGAGCATAGAAATCGAAAAAGATTTAGAAGAGAAAGAATGAACAAAACTACCATTCCAATCGTTAAAAATATATTAAATGCTAATGATCAGATTGCTGAGGAAAATAAAGCATTCTTCACTAACAAAAATATCCTTGCGATCAATGTGATGGCTTCACCTGGTTCTGGGAAAACCAGCTTAATTTTAAAAACAATCGAACATTTATCTCACGAGTGTAATATTGCTGTTATTGAAGGCGATACAGCACCAGTAACAATAGATGCTGACAAGATTAGTGAATTAAATATTCCGGTAATTCAAATAAATACCGGTGGTGAATGCCATCTTGATGCGCTAATGGTTCGCAATGGTTTTTCTCAATTAGATCTAACAAATGTGGATCTAATAATTATCGAAAATGTAGGTAATTTAGTATGCCCCGCTGCATTTCACCTCGGTGAGCATTTCAGCATCGTTATAGCCAGTATCCCTGAGGGTGATGATAAACCGTACAAATATCCTAATATATATCGAAGAATTCAATCCCTTATATTAAACAAGATAGATCTTCAACCTTATGTTGATTTTGACATGGACTATTTTAGAAAAGGGATTGAAGCACTCAACCCCGGTGTATCTTTTTTCCCTCTCTCATGTAAAACCGATGAGGGTTTTGAAGATTGGATAAATTGGCTTAAAGACAAATTGCAAGATAATAATTGATCTCTTTCATTAAATGAACAGTAAAGAAATTCGAATTAAAGGAATCGTCCAGGGTGTTGGATTTCGTCCATTTGTTTATACACTGGCAAAAAAAAACAACATAACCGGTTGGGTGCGCAATTCCTCTGCTGGTGTTGAGATAATCGCAAACGGCTCACACAAAAATTTGAGTGAGTTTACCGCTGGTATAAAATCGAATCCACCACCATTGGCAAAGATCGATGAATTTACCGAGTCAGATATCAGTACCGAAATCTTTAAGGACTTTTCCATCTTATCCAGCCAGACAATTCCGGGCGAATTTATCCCTGTCTCACCAGATATGTCTATCTGTAAAGATTGTCAAGAAGAGTTATTTGATCCAAACAATCACCGCTATCGGTATCCATTTATAAATTGTACAAACTGCGGTCCACGATTGACCATTATTCAAGATATGCCTTACGACCGCCCCAACACGACAATGGCCAATTTTGCAATGTGTGATCAATGTATGACAGAATATGAAAACCCACTTGACAGACGCTTTCACGCCCAACCCATTGCATGCCCCCAATGCGGTCCTCATGTGTGGTTCGAATGCGGTGAAAAAAGAGTTGTCACTGACGAAGAAGCGATTCAACAAGCGCGCAATTTCCTGAAGAACGGCATGGTCATCGCAATCAAGGGATTAGGCGGTTTTCATCTGGCATGCAATGCGCTAGATACTGAAGCGGTTAATAATTTACGCCAAAGAAAATTAAGATCTGATAAATCATTTGCTACGATGGCGTTTGATATCAGATCAATTGAAAAATATTGTGAAATATCAGGATCTGAAAATATTTTATTGGAATCACCCCAACGCCCCATTGTTATTCTAAAACAAAAAACAGATACGAAAATCCCTGATCAAATTGCACCAGGCATGAAAACGCTGGGAGTGATGTTGGCATACACACCTCTCCATTTACTTCTGTTAGAGCCCAAAAATGGATTTCCAGACCTCTTGGTAATGACAAGCGGAAATATTTCCGACGAACCTATTGTCTATACGAATGAGTCAGCAAAAGAGACCTTAGGTCCTCTTGCAGATGGATTCTTATTACACGATAGAGAAATTAATACCAGGGTTGATGATTCTGTCACTACTGAATTCAAAGGAAATAACTATTTTTTCCGAAGGTCTAGAGGGTATGCGCCAAACGCCATTTCTCTCCCAAAAAATTCTTTGGAAATTTTAGCGGTTGGTGCTGAATTAAAAAACACATTCTGCCTAACAAAAGAAAAATATGCATTTATTAGCCACCATATTGGGGATCTAAAGAATATAGAAACTTATCAGGCATTCACCGATGGGATCGAAAATTATAAGGACATGTTTACCATAAAACCCGAATTAATTGCCTGCGATATCCATCCTGATTATCTTTCCACAAAATTTGCGAATATTTATTCACATACAAATGATATTCCACTTGTCCAAGTTCAACATCATCACGCGCATCTCGCTGCATGTCTCGCGGACAATAAATGGGAGACAGATGAAAATGTCATTGGAATAATTTTTGATGGAACAGGTTTTGGGCTAGATCGGCAGATCTGGGGTGGCGAGATCCTAATTGGCGGTTATCAGATGGCACAGAGAAGATTCCATCTTGAATACATGCCCCTTCCCGGCGGTGACGCAGCTATTTTTCATCCTAACCGAATAGCAGCTGCTTATTTATTAGAACTTGGTTTACCCTGGGAGGTACAATTTCCTTCAATCGAATCACTCTCAACAGAAGAAAGAAGTGTCCTCAAGCAGCAATTAAAAACCCGGTTGAACACACCTTTTACTTCCAGCATGGGGCGTTTATTCGATGCTGTGGCAAGTTTGATCGGATTGCGCCATGATGTAAACTACGAAGCACAGGCAGCAATTGAACTTGAACAAATTTCAGACACTTCCATCACCGATTCATACACTTTCAATATTAATGATGAAACGATAAGCTTTAAATCTCTTATCGCAGATATTCTAAATGACCAAAATAATAATATTCCGGCTGGCATTATCTCATCAAAGTTCCACAATGCAGTAGCAAATTTAGTATTAGATCTATGTAAACAGATCAAAAGAGAGATAAACTTAACCCACGTTGCTCTTTCCGGTGGAGTCTGGCAAAATCAAATTCTGTTGCGGAAATCGTATCAATTTTTACTCAAGGAAGGTTTCTCTGTCCTAATTCATCATGATATACCTGCAAATGATGGTGGGATCTCACTCGGACAGGCTGTGATAGCAAGTAGACAACATTGTCAATAAAAGAGGTTAAATATGTGCTTGGGAATTCCAGGTAAGATCATAAAGATTTATGAAATTGAACATACTAAAATGGGAAGGATCGATTTTAGTGGTGTTAAATTGGATGTCTGTTTAGAAGCAATCCCTGAAGCAGAAGTTGATGATTATGTGATTGTGCATGCAGGTTTCGCGATTAGTCGATTAAGCGAAGACGAAGCAAACGAGACACTTTCTTTATTAAAAGAGATCGAGGATATCAACCTGCGGGACAATAATTAACCCTAAATAAATAACCATATGAAAATTCAAGAAAATTATCGGGATCGTTCAATGGTCCAAAAAGCTATACAAGAAATTAATAAAACCGTCTCACAAAAATGGTCCATTATGGAAATTTGTGGCGGGCAAACGCACGCCTTCATGCAGTATGGGCTAAATGAGATGCTGCCAGAAGAGATAAACCTTATCCATGGGCCTGGATGTCCTGTGTGTGTAACTTCTCTCGAACTTGTTGACAAGGCAATCGCGATCGCATCACACAAAGATGTCATTTTTACTTCATATGGTGATATGCTGCGTGTCCCCGGATCAGAAGGAGATTTGTTCTCTGTCCGCGCCGCTGGTGGTGACGTGCGCGTTGTTTATTCCCCTATTGAAGCATTGAAAATAGCCGTGAATAATCCTGATAAGCAGGTCGTTTTCTTTGGTATAGGATTCGAAACAACTGCACCCGCCAACGCTATCAGTGTGATAAAAGCCCATGAACGGGGTCTAGATAATTATTCAATGCTTGTCTCGCATGTAAGAGTGCCCCCGGCAATACATGCGATACTCGGATCCCCTAACAACAAAGTCCAGGGTTTCCTAGCCGCTGGACATGTTTGTGCAATAATGGGAATTGACGAATATAAACCCATTGCGGAAAAATATGGGGTCCCCATTTCTGTAACAGGCTTTGAACCGCTTGATCTCCTATTAGGGATCCTTCAAACCGTTCAAATGCTTGAAAAAGGTCAATTTCAGGTAAAAAATGCCTATCCCCGGGTTGTGAGAGATGAGGGTAATCTTCAAGCAAAGAAATTTATTAGCAAAGCCTTCATAGAATGCGACCGGCAGTGGCGGGGCATTGGGTTGATTCCAATGAGTGGATGGAAATTAAGAAAAGAATATCAATCGTTCGACGCAGAATTTCGTTTCAATGTTGAAAATATCCAAACAAAGGAATCTGAAATTTGCATTTCAGGTTTAATTTTGCAAGGCCAGAAAAAACCATATGAATGTCCCGCTTTCCGCTCTATATGTACGCCTCAAAACCCGTTAGGCGCAACTATGGTCTCTTCTGAAGGAGCTTGCGCTGCATATTATCGGTATGGGAAAGACCTAAATGGACAATAGCAATAATTTCGAAAGTTTCACATGCCCTATTCCAATCGGAAAGAGAAATGAGGTATCGATTGGGCACGGCAGTGGAGGAAGCTTAACAAAATCTTTGGTCGACTCAATATTTATAAAATATTTTTCGAATGATATTCTTGATCAAGGGAATGATTTTGCAGATATTACTCCTGTAGAAAATACTAATGATTTTCGTTTGGTCCTCTCAACTGATGGTCATGTGGTGAGTCCACTTTTTTTCCCGGGCGGTGACATTGGAAGATTGGCAGTTGCAGGGACAGTAAATGACATCAGCATGTCAGGAGGTATTCCTAAATTTCTGACAGCATCATTCATTATCGAAGAAGGATTTCCAATCGACCAATTAGAAAAAATCGCTGAATCAATGAAGAAATGTTCAGAGGAAGCCGGTGTTTTTATAGTAGCCGGGGATACTAAAGTGGTAGAAAAAGGGAAAGCAGATCGAATTTTTATTTCTACGACAGGTGTTGGGTATGTAATAAAGGATCTTTTTATTAATGGCACAAAGGCACAACCGGATGATTCGGTTATAATTTCCGGGACAATTGGGGATCACGGAATTGCCGTTTTAGCTGCCCGAAATGAATTAGGGTTCTCAACAACCATCATATCCGATGTTGCCCCGCTCAACAGCTTGATCCAAACCTCTCTCAAAGCAGCTCCTCATATCCATGTCCTACGCGATCCCACCCGGGGGGGTGTGGCAACCACATTGAATGAGATCGCCTTGCAGAGCAATGTGAAGATCGTATTGGACGAAGAAAAGCTTCCAATCCATAAACAAGTACAAGGTGCCTGTGATATCCTTGGGTTCGACCCACTTTATGTGGCAAATGAAGGGAAGGTTTTGATTATTGTTCCAAATAATGAAGAAGATGCAGTTTTAGAGGCGCTTCAAAAACACCCGCTTGGAAAAGACGCCGCGAAAATTGGAGTCGTTGAATCCATCGAAAATTACCCAATAGTATTAATGCAAACGGTTATCGGGGGGACTAGAATTGTGGATATGCTCACAGGCGAAATGCTTCCCCGGATTTGTTAGTTATTTAACCTTCTTGACAATTGCGTTTGACAATTTATACTTATAAAAATAATTTACAACGAGGAAAAATGAAAATTGATTATAAAGAAACAACATCCGATTTAATTTCACGCATCAATATCCACGATAAATTTGGTGGTCGCAATATTGATGAGTGGATGCTTGAAACATTAGATCTAAAAGAAGGCATGAAAATTTTAGATGCCGCGTGTGGATCCGGAAAACAATGCTCCTCGTTCTATACATCACTGAAAGGCAATTGCGATATCACTGGAGGAGATGTATCTTTAGAGTTATTGGCGAAAGCCAAACAATTAAGTGAAGAAAATGGTCAAAATATTAAGTTTCAAACTTTAAACTTTAATGAATCATTTCAATTCGCAACTAATGAATTCGATCTGCTTTCCTGCTGTTTTGCAATTTATTATTCTGAAGATATTCCATTTACCATTCGAGAAATGCATCGAGTTCTTAAGCCAGGAGGAAAATTGTTTACAACCGGCCCAATGCCTGAAAATAAACAAACATTTTATGAAATTATCAAGGAAGCGACGAATAAACCTATTCCAAAGATGCCAGGAAGCTCAAGATATGCCAGTGAAATTCTTTTAGCAATTGAGAATGCTTTCTCAAAAGTGGAGATTAAGATATTTGAAAACCCGCTCACTTTCCCTACTGTAGAACCATTTCTTGAGTATACACGTGCATCCTTATCAGAAGACCGAAAACTCTGGGGAGATTTTTTCACGGAAAAAGATAGTTTTGTTAAAGTTATGAGATCGATTGAAGACGTTGCAAATAATTGGGTTGAACGAGATGGAAAAATCGTCATGACCAAGGTCGTTGGTGGATTCATCGCGTCTAAATAGGTAATGGTGATCTATGCAATTTAAAGGGAAGAAAGTTTTTTTCATTGGCGCCCATCCGGATGATATCGAGATAGGTTGTGGTGCACTTATTTCAAGTATTCACAACACTGCCGAGGTTTTTTGCTTCACTCTGTCTGACAATCAGAAAAACCCAACCTTATCAAATGTGGTTAATGAACATAATGAAAGTATGGAAATTTTAGGTGTAGATAGTAAACATAGATTTCTAGAAACGTTTGAAACGAGACGTTTTGTTCACTCAAGACAAGAGATCTTAGAGTATTTATACTCAATAAATAAAAATTTTCAGCCAGATATGGTTTTTGTACATTCAAATGCTGATCTGCATCAGGATCATGGTACTGTCACTCAGGAATCCCTGCGGGCATTCAGAGGAACTTCATTGTTTGGGTATGATGTGATACGCAGCAGTTATGGATTCTTTCCATCTCTACTCCTTGAGGTAAATGACTCTGATGTGGAAAAGAAAATAGAGGCATTGTCTGCTTATAAGACATATGCGGATGTATATTATTTTTCCCCGGAATTAACTCGGTCAATATTAATAAGAAATGGAGCGATCGCGGAAAAGAAGTTCGCTGAGGGATTTGATATTTTCAGAATAATTGGTTCGGTCAATTAGAAAGAAAAACTCTCTAATCTCCCAGAGAGTTTTATTTTTGGATCAAATCATCATCTGCTTCTTGAAGCTCATACACAGCCGCTTTCAAGACTTTAAGTGATAAAAGGGCACATTTCAAGCGTACAGGGCTTAGCTCAATTCCTAATAGGTCTAGGATATCTTTCTTAGATAATGCCTTCAAATCTTCTATCGATTTTCCGATAATGGAATCTAGAAGTAGATCAGCGGCTGAAATTGAAATTGCGCATCCCTGTCCATCAAATTTTGCATCAACCACTTTTTGATCCGCATTCACCCTTAGTTCAATTTGAAGATGGTCCCCGCACAGAGGGTTTTCGTCTTCAAATGTATAATCACTATTTTCAATACGCCCTTTGTGAAGGGGATTTTTATAGTGCTCAATGATAATTTCTCTGTAAAGATCATCCATATTAATTCTTCCTAACTAAATACCTTTTGGACATGGAACAGACCTTCCTTAAGATCATCAATATCGTTTTTTGTATTGTAAATATAGAAACTTGCCCGCGTCGACGCGGGTAATCCTAATTTTTCGTGTAGGGGCATTGCACAATGATGACCAGCCCGAACCGCGATCCCGGATTGGTCAAGAATTTGCGCGATATCATGTGGGTGAATATGATCTAAGGTAAAAGAAATAACCCCACCCCTATCAACCGCACTAGGACCTAAAATATGAAGTCCATTAATTCCTGATAGAATTTCCATCGCATATTCTGTAAGCTCTTTTTCATAAGAACATACATTTTTCATTCCAATGGTTGACAAGTAGTCAACTGCCGCCCCAAATCCAATTGCTTGAGCTATTGCGGGTGTTCCCGCTTCAAATTTATAAGGGATCGAATTTGCAGAAAAGCCTTTAAATGTGACCTTTTTAATCATGTCCCCGCCGCCTAAAAATGGAGGCATATTTTCCAGAAGTGCTTTTTTTCCAAACAAAATTCCAATACCAGTTGGGCCGCACATCTTATGCGCAGAGAAAGCATAAAAATCTGCGTCTAGTTCATCAATCGAAACCGGGAAATGAGGCGTTGATTGTGCGCCATCGACAACAGTGATAGCTCCAGCTTCATGTGCCATCTCAATGATCTCTTTTACAGGATTGATCGTACCAAGCACATTAGACATGTGGGTAAAAGCGACCAATTTTGGATTAAGTTTTAATAATGCTCGGAAATGGTCAATATCTAATTTTCCTTCACTGGTTATTTGAACGAATTTTAAAGACAGATTTTTTTCCTGCACAAGTGAAAACCAGGGCACAATATTTGAATGATGCTCCATCTCGGTTGAAATAATCACATCGTCATCATTAAGAAATTTCGATCCCCAGGTACGGGCGACCAGATTGATTGATTCAGTTGTATTACGTGTGAAAATTATTTGATTGGGATCGCCTACACCCACGAATTTGGCGATCTTCTTTCTGGCATTTTCATATTTTTCTGTCGCTTCTTCTGCCAAGAAATGTATCCCGCGGTGTACGTTCGCATTTGTATTGGAATAATAATTATCAACCGCCTGAATAACCGAAGAAGGTTTTTGAGATGTGGCCGCAGAATCTAAGTAAACCAACTTATTCTCATTATGGATTTTTCTTTTAAGAATCGGGAAATCTCCCTGCACATTTAATGTGTTTGGCATCTGATACGAAATTTATATCCCTTATTTCTTTCTAATTTGCGTGGAAGCTTCTGGATACCACAGAATGTGGTCTGGAACCATCCAGCCATCAGTCAGGTATATATTAGTCCTAAATTGCACTGCAATCAATTTTGCGTCAATTTGAACAACTGTTCCTTTAAGCCAACCTTTTATGCGTTGATCTCCTTTTGTATGGTCGCAAAAAGCTTCCACACTATCGCCTACTTCGTAAGTATCTTTAAGGTCGGGAGCTCGCATGAAGGGTATATTTGCCATTTACTAATCTCCTAAAACAAAATAATTCATCAATTTTAACACAATCGCACTCTAGTAATTTTTCTAATTATCTAAAGAAGCTTTGATATATTTCTCAAAATCTTTATCAACGATCCTTTTTACTGCCGATAAAAGAAATCCGTCAACAATTAGTTTTTCTGCATCCTTCTTGTTTATACCTCTGCATTGTAAATAAAACATTTGATCTTTATCAATGTTTCCCATAGTAACACCGTGGGAACAACGCACATCATCGGATAGGATCTCTAATCCTGGAATTGATTCTGCCTTCGCAGATTCATCAATTAATAAAATATTGTTTGCTTGATACCCATTCGCACCAAATGTTTCTCTTGCAACAAAAATATTCCCTTTCCAAATAGAATATGTGTCTTTTCCCAAGACACCTTTAAAGAGCAAATCACTTATTGTAAAAGAAGTATTATGGTTTTGCTGTGTGTCATAAAAATATCGTTGGTTATTTTTTGGGTTGTACAATGCGGTAATTTTTGCCTCGCTGCCCTCAGCCTCCGTTTCAATCGCGAGGAATCTATCTAATACAGCGCTTCCCTGATCGAGAATGCAGTTATTTAAAATCACGTTTTTCCCTTCCCAAATTTGTTCGGAGATAAATAATGCTGAATCATTATTAAATTTTTGATTTTCAAGAAAGGTTAGCTTTGATTTTTCTCCAAGAAAAACATCGTTTTGAATGACCAAAAAGGATTTGCTAAATCCATAATTTTTTGACCTAATATCAATAATAAGGTTTCCTGCCGACGATTTCTCGAAAAGGGTTACTAGATGCATTAGAAGAAGAGAATTTGGAATAGGTTCGATGTTAATTTCAATAATGAACACACCTTCGAGTTGGATATTCTCCGGGACATAAAGAAATGATCCGAATTTTGCCTGAGCAATGATCAAATTAGAAAGGATCGTATTCCGATTTATCCCAGTCTTTGTAAAAAATTGATTAATGATACCCGGATGATCTCTTAACGCAGAAATCAGATCACATAAAATCACGCCTTTGGCCTGAATAACAGGGTCTAACCAATAACAGATTTTAGTATTGGATATCTTTAATTTCCCAATTACGGTTTTTCCGGCAACTTTTTCTTTCTGATCAGTAGTATGTACGCTTGGATTAATTAAAGGGGATCCCGATAAAGATAGGCTCTCTACCCCCGAAAGGAAATCTTTATGCTTTTTACCAAATATATCGATCAATCCTTTTGGATTGGCAGAAATAAATTTTTCATTTGCTTTCTTCCGAAATAGATCATTTTTTTTATTGCTGACTGAAAAAGATCGAGGATCAACCAACCCAGTTATAAGATCTTGATTATCGAGAGCATCTAATTCTTTCTTTTTTCCCATGTCGTTACCCCACAGATCCTTCCATCTGGAGCTGGATCAATCTATTCATCTCCACCGCATATTCCATCGGAAGTTCTTTTACAAGTGGTTCAATAAAACCGGAAACAACCATGGTTGTTGCTTCTTCATCGGAGAGTCCTCTACTTTTTAAATAAAATAACTGATCTTCACTTACTTTAGAAACTGAGGCTTCATGTCCAATTGAAACATCTTTGGATGAAGTTTTTATCAATGGGTAGGTATCAGATCTTGATTGCGGATCTAAGATCAACGCATCACATACGATATTCGCTTTGGAACCCCCTGCATGGTCATTAAGATAAACAAGCCCTCGAAAAGACGAACGGCCGCCATCCTTGCTGATTGATTTGGATGTCATCTTGCTGCTGGTATTTGGAGCAAGGTGAAGCATTTTACCGCCCGCATCCTGAATTTGCCCAGCTCCGGCAAATGCCATCGAAAGCATCTCTCCGTGCGCCCCTGGTTCCAATAAATAGCAAGCTGGATATTTCATTGTCGTTTTTGAGCCAAGGTTTGAATCCACCCATTCCATCGCCCCACCTTCATAAACCATCGCCCTTTGAGTTACCAAATTATAAACATTTGTCGACCAGTTCTGAATCGTCGTATATCGAACGCGTGCATTTTTCTTTACGAAAATCTCAATCACACCGCTGTGAAATGAATCCCGTGAATATTGAGGAGCCGTACAACCCTCCACATAATGAACCTGAGATCCTTCATCGGCAATGATGATGCTGCGTTCAAATTGGCCAATACTTGCCATATTAAGGCGAAAATATGCCTGCAAGGGAAGCTCCACATTCACCCCTGGTGGAATATAGACAAATGAGCCCCCTGACCAAACTGCGCTGTTAAGGGCAGCGAATTTATTATCCGTAAAAGGCACTGCTTTGTTGAAATACTGTTTAAATAAGTCCGGGTATTGTTTCAATCCCTCTTCAATACTTAGGAAAATAACACCTTTTTTCGATAGTTGTTCTTGAATGCTGTGATAAACCATTTCAGATTCATATTGTGCACCTACACCAGCTAGAAATTTTTGTTCTGCTTCAGGAATTCCCAATCGATCAAACGTATTCTTAATATTCTCTGGCACTTCATCCCAACTTTCCTCCTGTTCTTGCATGGGACGGGCATAGTAATAAAGATCAGAGAGATCTAATTCTGAAAGGTTTGGGCCCCATTTTGGATATGGATGAATAAAAAAATGTTCAAGAGATTTTTTCCTAAAATCTAACATCCAATCAGGCTCATTCTTCCAGGATGAGATTTGCTCAACGACTTCCAGGTTTAATCCTTTTTTGGATTTAAACACATAGTTTTCTGGATCTTTTAATCCAAAGCTGTCTTGGTTTACACCTTCAAAAATACCGGGTATAGATTCCTTACCCATTACCTATCCTTTGCAAAAAAAAACATGGAGAAACTATTAATCTGTACTACTTTCTGATTTTGTAACCCATTCATACCCTTCTTTTTCTAATTTTTGGGCTAGCTCGGGTCCCCCTGTTCGTATAATGCGACCATTAAACATAACATGAACAACATCTGGTTTTAAGTAATTCAAAATTCTTTGATAGTGAGTGATGATTAGAATTCCTAGATTCTTACTTTTTAAAGTATTTATTCCTTCCGATACTATCCTTAATGCATCAATATCCAGACCTGAGTCAGTTTCATCAAGGATTGCTATTCGCGGGTCAAGCATCGCCATTTGTAGTATTTCGACTCTTTTCTTTTCGCCCCCTGAAAATCCATCATTTAAATATCTCCCCGCCATCGAAAGGTCCATCTTTAATAATTTCATTTTTTCGGTTAACAATTTGCGAAATTCCAGAATGGGAATTCCTTTATAGTCCGGATCTTCGCTTTTTCTATGCGCATTTACTGCACTTCTTAGAAAATTTGCCACGCTAACACCAGGTATCGCCACGGGATATTGAAAAGCTAAGAACATTCCAAGCTTTGAGCGCGCTTCAGGAGGTAAAGCAAGAAGATCGGTTCCATTTAGTTTAACTTCCCCTCTCGTTATTTTATAACGAGGATGCCCCATTAATGTATAAGCCAATGTCGACTTTCCTGTTCCATTTGGACCCATGATCGCATGCACTTCGCCCTGTGGAATTACTAAATTCAACCCTTTTAATATTGGTAGATCATCGACTGAGACGTATAAATTATGTATCTTCAAACTTGCCATATGGAAATTTTTCTCCGAAAAATATTGTGAAATATATGTATAATTTTTATGCCCCGGGAGTATACCATAGCGCCCCTATTTGGTCAATATTTATTATATTTATGATTATTATTGACATATTTATTCTATATGTTATACTTGTGAAAAATATAATAAAAATCATTTTATATGAAAAGTACTCGAGAAAAAGTTCTTCAGACTCTTATCACAAACCCGGGATCTACGATTGTGGATATCGCAAAATCTGTAGGCATTAATGCCATTTCAGTTCGGCATCATATTACAAGCCTTCAGGCAAATGGGTTAGTTACTGCAGACGAAGAACGTCATGGGGTGGGAAGACCCAGGTTGATTTATTCCCTTACTGAAAGCGGTCAGGAAAATTTCCCTAAAAGATACCTCAGGTTAACAAACCATCTTTTAGAACAAATGAAAAATACCCTTTCTAGAGGAGATTTCAACAGAATTTTTGAAAACATGGCGAACGATCTCTCTTCTAAATATGAATCAAAGTATTTAAATCTTGGTTTTGAAGAAAAACTCGATCTGTTAAAAGAAGTGATGACTAAAGAGGGATATGATATTTCTTGGGTTAGATCAGATAAAGGGTATGAAATAAAAGAAGTCGCCTGCCCGTTCTACCAGATCGGTAAAGACCATCCAGAGATCTGTATGTTTGATCAGACCCTTATCGCCAATATGTTATCCATACCGAAACAAAATAT
>JAUSPC010000172.1 GCA_030655835.1 Pelolinea sp. | reverse complement strand
CCGCTCATAATCAAAGCAAGGGTGATCACGATCCACCGTTTTTTAAGTCGATCTGAAATAAAACCGAGCAGCGGTGCACTGCTGATGCCGGGTAACAGTTTAATGGCATTAAATAACCCGGCTAGAGTCGCAGCGGGTAATAGATAACCCAGGATATGCACATTATCACCAAAAAGTGTAATGATCCAAAGCGATGCTGTAGCAGCCAGCACTCCCCGCTCAATGAATCTGGTGATAAAAATAGTGATTATTGAAGGGATGATCATTTTCCACTTTAATGGTTCACTCTTTATTAATCTATCTTTTTTATCCGAATTCTTTTCTTCTGATTTTGTCTCTGGTAGAAACATAAACCAGACAAACGCGGCAAGAAGAATGATCCCTGCGCTTACTCTCTGTCCAAAATGAAAGCCAATCTGGTCCGTGATCACACCCCCAAAAAGTGACGAGAATCCTGCTCCTGCGAGAAAGCACATCTGGTATATTCCATTCAAAGTGCCCCTGTTATTTTCATCTGAGATTTCCAGGATCATGGTTCTGCTGCCGATCCACAACAAGGACCAGGCGATTCCCCACATCACCCTTCCAAAAAACAACGGCCAAAATCCAAAACCGATCGTATAGATCAAACTTGAAAGCGCACCCATGCAAAGCGAGGCAGTTAATAAAGGACGCCTCGGCATCTGTTCATAAAGATATCCAACAGGTCCGTTGGTGAAAAGGCGGGTAGCCCTATTCGTCCCAAGTAAAATACCAACCATCGTCATCGTCACACCAAGCTGGGACGCGAAGTGTGGAATTGGAAGTACCGTATAAAGAGTAGATTCACCTAAAAGCGAAACCGCAGTTCCAATACCCAAAAGAAAAACAATACTCTTTGGTGACATTTTATGGCGGCCAAATAATTTTTTCATCTCTTGATTTTATACCAAGTACAACGGTCAGTAATTACGAATTACCTTTAATATGCGTATATTAAAGTTTCTTTTTTTTTGTGGAAAATGAGTTTCCCGGGAGGAGATGGTTGCTTGGAACCTCATACGCGGATGGATTTTATAAATAATAAGGTTTTGAACCTTAAGATGCTCCGGAAAACTTTCTAACAAAACATATTAGCAATATGTTTCACAAAGAAATATAGATCGAAAACCTGGAATTACAAATAAATCGCAAAATCGAAAATAGTTCTAAATTTCAATTTATTTCTTCTCTTTTTCTTTAACAGAACCATTACGGAGTGCCCAGATCGAGAAGATCAACGTGGTCAGGATTGACCCGATCAGTAGATATACCGCAATGCGATTTATAGCTAATTCAAATAGTCGATCAAACCAGTTTGCTTGAACCAATTGATCACCATTAATAATCTGTGATTTCTGTCCGATCAGAAAAGTATGGCTGATATTTTCCCGGTCGATTATCTCTACATTCTTTAGATCACCCTGCTTATTAACAATTCTGCTTTGGGCAGCTGTAAAAGCGAAATCCAGCCCTTCCGGTGAATTCCCCATAACACACAGCACATTATTGGATGTGTTCGCAACAGTAAGTATTTCCAAAACGCCAAAACTCTGGTTATTATTAAATTCAAATTGAATTCCATCTATTGGAACTTTGTCAATAAATCCATCTGATCGAAATGGAAGAGGAAGCATGTCATTAATTCCGCTTGAGAAGGGCAGATTATTTGTTTGCCCGACCATAATGGTGTCTTTTTCAATCGGCCGATCCTTGAAACTGTCCGGAAATAGCGCGGACGGCAGCATCATATTGGCCGTCGAGAAAGCGCCTAACTCATAAGCGATTTTAGAGGAATACTTCCAACTCGTTTGGTCATTTGGGTTTGCAATAAATATCAGGTTGGATAGTGAGTTATCCTCCAGGAAAGCGTTTAATAATCCACCGAGGTAATAGTCATCTGTGGTAGAGATCGCATCAAGAACAGGGGGCAAATGCAAATAGGAATCTCTAAAGATTGAGATCCAGTAATTACCGCTGCGCTCATCTGCACAAATATCCTGAGGAACGATCGTGAAGGTCAATTCGAGTTTATTTTTTAACGGACGGACCGAATTTGGCGGAAGAATGATGCGCGCCAATCCATTAGAAGATGATTGATCACTGAATCGGATTGTACCGATCACTTTATCATTTAGAGCAATCGTGATGCTTGATTGAAGATAATTAATTAATTGTGAGTGTCGAAAATATAATTCGAAATACGATTCCGGGTTGATCTGAATGTCTCCCGGGATATAGAATGGAACCTCAACAAAATATTTTCCCAATTTCCCGATATATAAATCTTCCTCATTGAGCAAATCTCCCAATTCATAATCAATTTGCCATTGAACTTTTGATAAAGGATCAGAGACCTCAGTGATATTTGCCCGGTTGCCATCAGAAATTGTCAGAAAATCATTTGCCGCAATCGCTGCGCTGGCTTTTTGTAAAGCAGACCCATCATCTCCAGTGACAATTAATACTGCACGGCTTGAATTCCAGGGAGACGCGAAAACCGAAATGCTGCCGTTTCCCTCTTCTGTAAGGGATTTGGGGAGATCAAGCAGAAATTGGCCTGCATTTCCTTTAAAAAATTGCTCGAGCGAATCTTTTTTACTTATTAAAACAAGGTTGTATTGGGCCAACTCGGTTTGAGTTATTTGGTTTGTGGTTTCAAGCTTTTAGTGCAACAAGATTATTAAAGACCTCGTTGGGTTTATAGTAGTTCTTGAATTCAGCGTTCAATACTTTACGAGGTCGATCATTTAATTTCCTTTGAACTTTTTTGATCT
>JAUSPC010000171.1 GCA_030655835.1 Pelolinea sp. | reverse complement strand
CTGCCTGTGATCTTTCCAGTCTCTATCAGTGTCATTACTTCTACCCTTTTGATTTCTTTTATTGTCATTGTCACCTTTTTATTGTCCATGGTGACATTATTACTGGTGAATTTATGGTGACATTATTACTGGTGATTCACAGTGGGGTGGGCGACAGCACAAAAATGGAGATCTACGGAACTCTGGGTAGTGTGGTGATCGATCTTGATGATCCGCTGCGATGTGAGTATTATGACCAGAAAAACAATCAGTATCATTCTGGTAATCTGGATTTTCCAACACCCGAAGGGGAGATCGGTCAAGCCAGCTACTGGCCGCCAGCAAAAATGTCGCTTGGCCCTTTCCTAAACGCTCATACTGCCAGTATTTATCATTTTCTACATTGTATCCGTGATGGAAAACAATCCCCATTGAATTTTGACGAGGGAGTTAAAACTCAGGAAATATTGGAGGTAGCATATCTATCCGCGAGTAGAAATTCCGAGATCATTAAACTGCCACTAGATTAAAGGAGATAGCATGAAACTAGTTGTTATTGGTACAGGAGGGATCGCCCAAAAAGCATATTTTCCTTTGTTGGCCGTCATGCCAGATGTGGAAATTATCGGGATCCACAGCCATACTCAAGCGCACGTAGACAAGGCCTGCCAAAGATGGGGATACTCTTTTGGGACGACAAACCTCGAAGAGATCGTTGCTCTAAAACCAAAAGCAGCGTTGGTTATCAGCAACACAGAATCACACTACGCGATCTGCCGCGAGATGCTTGAAAACGGGATCGATGTATATTCAGAAAAATCGCTCACAACATCCAGCGAACAAACTCTTGATCTAGCAAGGTTTGCTGACGAGCATAAACGCGTCCTTGCGGTTGGGTTTAATCGGCGCTATGCGCTTTTATACAAGCAAGCCAAAGAGATATTAGGGAACCGAAAAATCAACCTTGCGGTTATCCAAAAGCACCGCACTGAAGCATCTAATCCGACTTTATATGAACAATACCTGGATGACACCATTCACCAAATCGACTTGATGCGCTTCTACTGCGGGGATGTAAACCCTTTAAAAACCGTGTTTGAAAAGAAAAACCATATGGTAACCTCTGCGATCAGCACCGTAGAAATTCCCGGCGGTGGTCACGGCGTGATCATGATCTGCAATCATGCCGGTTCCTGGCAAGAAAGTGTCACTCTCCACACGGAAGGTGTATCGATCCATGTGGACGCCTTTCAACGTCTACGTGTTATTTCCGACGATCATGAAGAAATTTACGGAACAGATCGCGCAGGAAAATGGATCACTGGTATGAAAGAGCGTGGTTTTTATGGCGAATTGGCCCATTTTTTTAATTGTGTTCAAACCCGTGGCGAACCATTCACGAATGCGCACGAAGCCGCGAAAACTCAGCAGCTTTTGGAAGGTCTTATTCTTGCCGCCGGTGAAAAGATCATTCCCTAAAGGAACAAGTGACCCTATTACCATTATCACACTGATGGGTGTATCGGGCTGCGGGAAAACAACCGTCGGAAAATCGCTTGCTGATAAATTAGGATGGGAATTCATTGAAAGCGATGTGTACCATTCTAAAGAAGATATCGATAAGATGGCAAATGGTATCCCGCTTACCGATTTAGACCGCCTGCCATGGTTGGAACGTTTGCACACGCTTCTTATAAAAAAACAGGCGAAAAATATTTCACTAATCCTCGCCTGTTCAGCCTTAAAAAGATCATACCGGGAGATGCTGTATGATGGGTTGTGTGGATGCATGTTTGTTTATTTAAAAGGCGACTATGACCTCATCATGGAAAGAATGTCCCAACGGGAGCACTTCATGAAACCGCCCATGTTACAGAGCCAATTCGACGCATTGGAAGAGCCCGAAAACGCACTGGTGGCACCAATCAGTAAGCCGGCCGAACAGATCGTTCAGAATATTATGCACCATTATGGCATCTCTTATAAAACTTAACATTTGAAAGATAGCGGAGAATCCCATCTTTATATTTGCCTATATCTCATAGTAAAATCCTACCCATGCCTACAGAAAAAGAAGTATATGATGCCCACGCAGATCAATATGAACGGCTGATCCTGCGCGAGGATACCGAGAATAACCTGCCAAAAGAGATCAAAAAGATAAGGGATATCCATGGGTCAACTATCGTGGAATTTGGTGCAGGCACCGGCCGCCTGACCCGATTTCTCGCCAAAGAAGCCGCATATATTGCCGCAAGTGACCTATCCCATCATATGCTTTCACAAGCGAAGGGAATACTGGAAAAACAACACACGCTTACCACCGGCATATGTGTCGCGGATATGCGCAATTCCCCATACGCGTCACATTCTGCCGATCTGATCATCGCAGGATGGAGTTTCTGTTACCTGGCAGTTTGGGGCGGCGATCATTGGAAAGAAGAATTAGAAAGGGGATTAAAAGAAGCGCAGCGTCTTCTGCGGCCTGGCGGCGAAATGATCCTGTTTGAAAATTTTGGAACAGGCTTTGAAACCCCAAACCCTCCTCCCCACCTATCTGATTATTTTGAATTCCTTAAGGAGAACGGCTTCCAGGCCACCTGGTTCCGAACAGACTATCAATTCGATGGGTTAGAAGAAGCAGTTGAGCTCTCCAGCTTCTTTTTTGGTGATGAATTATCCAACAAAGTAAAAAATAACGATTGGACTTTGCTACCAGAGTGTACCGGCATGTTCTGGAAAACTTTCTAAACTTCCATAGACAATCAAAGAACCTCTGCTTAAGAAAAACAGAGGTTCTTTTTAATAAATTATTATGAGGTTTTAGGGTTTAGAAACCTTTCATGGCGTTGCCCAGCCAGAGCAGGACATTGCCAACAACTACGAACCAGAACGCATTGGCGGATACAAATGGAATGCTGACAAAACTTGCCACCAATCCAAGCGCTGACAAAACTGTCGAGATCCAAAATACTTTCTTTGTTGGGGCTGATATTTTCATGATTGCCTCCTTTATTATATTTTCTATTAATTTAGTATTTAATTTTACCATTTTCAATAAAATTATATTGGAAAATCAGAAAATCATTTTTTGATTTTGATCTCCCACCTTAGTTTAGATCCTGATTTACCTAAAAAGTTATATATTTCTATTATCCTTAAATATAAAAAGGGAGCAGCTGGCTAACCAACTGCTCCTTTGTTTATGAAATTACGTCTCTATTAAAGAAGGATAACTTCTGATGCTTGTGGACCTTTATCGCCCTGGGTGACAACAAATTCAACTCGTTGTCCTTCATCCAGTGAACGATAACCGTCTGACAAGATGGCACTGTAATGGACGAAAACATCTTCGCCGGAATCGCGTTCAATGAACCCGTATCCCTTTGAACCGTTAAACCATTTCACGGTGCCTTGTTCTTTCTCGGACATGATTTGGAACTCCTTTCATAAAATTGATAAAGCTTGACCAGAATTTTGTTCCAAATCAAAAGAACAATTTCTCTCTTTCTAGAACTACTTTTCAAGCAATTTATTTTAGCATACATTTTTGGCAAATGTAAATACCGAATTGTACGGTGTCCAGGAGATACTATACACTTTGGGTATCAAAAATACATCCGGTTAATATTGTCGCTTAGTGGAAGACAATTGAGTACCGAGAAAGTAGGCCAAAGTGAATCCTGGACACCATATAGATTATAAACAACTT
>JAUSPC010000170.1 GCA_030655835.1 Pelolinea sp. | reverse complement strand
ATATTTTTTCTGATCGCTGGGACTTATACCCCTTTCTTATTAATTAAACTGAGAAACGGTTGGGGGTGGAGTATCTTTGGAATTATCTGGGGACTATCAATTATTGGATTGATCATAAAACTGGGATTCAAAACTCAATTTGAAAAACCCTCCGTTATCCTTTATCTCGCGATGGGGTGGTTTGGAGCAGTTGTCTTTTACCTTACTATGGGGACAATTGGGAATCTGTCTTTGTTTCTCCTACTGCTTGGTGGTATATTCTATTCAGTTGGGATCATATTTTACCGCTGGCACTCCCTTCCTTACAGTCACGCCATTTGGCACCTGTTTGTGCTGTGCGGAAGCATTTCGCACTATTTTTCTGTGCTGCAATTAGCATAATCCATAAAGGCTACTAAACAACGCTGGACATATTTTTCCCATATTACCCGCGAATTTTTTTAATTTATTAATACTTCAATTTTGGCTTTTCTTGGATCCACATTATTAATGATTGGTATTCGCAGTCAATAACACGGGAATACTACACGCAAGAAGTGTATTAATGTTTTAATTTGTTATACTAATCAAAACAGACTAAGGAAATAAATTTAAATTGGAAAATTCAGGCATATTAGTAAAAGTGATGGGGGTTGTGATTGATGTAGAATTCCCAAACGGGAATCTTCCGGGGATTAATATTGCATTAAAGATCCCAGTTGATGAAAACCGAAATGAAATTTTTGAAGTCAGGGAACATATCAATGCTTCTACAGTACGCGCTATAGCTATGGGAACGACTTCCGGGTTGCGGCGTGGAATACGTGTGGTCGATACCGGGAACCCCATTATGGTTCCGGTCGGACAGCCCACCCTGGGAAGAATGTTCAACGTGCTGGGCGAACCAATTGACAACCAACCTTTTCCAGAAAATATCACAAAGAAACCGATCCATGTTGCATCCCCAACACTTTCTTCTCAAAGAGCGGTTTTTACACCCTTCATCTCCGGCATAAAAGCGATCGACTTGTTGATTCCCTTCCCCACAGGAGGGAAAGTTGGTCTTGTCGGCGGCGCGGGGGTTGGAAAAACTGTGCTGATGATCGAACTGATGCGTAATACGATCGCCGAACATGAAGGGCTGGCATTATTTGCGGGTGTAGGAGAACGCAGCCGCGAAGGAAATGAGCTTTGGTTGGATCTTAAAGAAAGTGGTGTCCTTGACAGCACGATCCTTGTTTTTGGGCAGATGAACGAACCACCGGGCGCGAGAATGCGAATACCACAAACGGCATTGACTATGGCGGAGTATTTCCGCGATCACGAAAACAGATCTGTACTGGTTTATGTTGACAATATCTTCCGCTATTCACAGGCAGGAGCGGAAGTCTCCGCTCTTCTTGGTCATCTACCTTCAGCAGTTGGATATCAGCCCACGCTTGAAAGTGAGATGGGCGAGCTGCAGGAAAGGATCACCTCAACCAGCAGTGGGAGCGTCACATCGGTTCAGGCAGTATATGTCCCAGCTGATGACCTGACGGATCCTGCTGTTGTGGCAGCCTTCTCCCATTTAGATGCCTCATGTGTGCTCTCCCGCCGGCTGGCAGGACTCGGGTTTTATCCCGCCATCGATCCACTTCAATCCTCCAGCTCCCTCCTAACAGAAGACAAAATCGGTGCTCGCCATTTCACAATCGCGAACCGAATTCGATCCTATTTAGCCCGTTATGAAGAACTCCAGGATGTGATCGCGATCCTGGGTATTGATGAGTTAACTGAGCAAGACCAATTGATCGTCAAAAGAGCAAGGCGCATACAGAGATTTTTGACTCAACCATTTTTTGTGTCTGAACAATACACAGGACTGAGCGGACAATTCATCCAACTTAACGAAACATTAAATGGGTTTGAGGCCATTGCAAACGGAAAATACGATCGCCTTCCCGAGCAAGCATTCTATATGGTTGGAACCATTGAACAGGCGGTTGAAAAAGCTGAGCTGTTTGAAATCGAAGAAAAGGAAATTTCCGAAGGATGAGGATCATCATTCAATCACCGACAGGAATAAACAATGAAATTCAAAATGTTGAATCCCTCCATATAGTTTTAGCAAATGGATATCCTATCAGTATTTTAAATAATCACGCTCCGCTATTAGCTCGAGTGTCTGCGGGGTTATTGGAATATAAGCGGGCAAAAAAAGTGCAAACAATTCCAATTTCAGACAGCATTATGGTTGTCCAAAATAATCTAATTAAAATACTTACAGTGAATAAATTGCTGCCGAATAACTTATAATGACCAATACAATCCCAAACGCGTTGTACTTGTATACGGTATGGATAATTGCTGGAGCAGCAACGGGTATTTTCCTCGGTTGGTGGCAATGGATTTCGATTAAGAACCTTGGAAAAGAAAATACGGACAAATTTGTCAACAAGCTTTATATTATCTTAGCGCTTAGGGTCCTGATCGTATCCGGGATCCTGCTTGTGGCTTTTTTGCAGGGTTTGTTGTTTGGCCTCAGCTTTTTAGGAGCATTTTTTATCGGGCGTTGGGGTTGGACATATTTTATAATCAATAAAAAAAAGAATAATAAGGAATAATTTTTTGGAATCAATTACACCTCAAATAATTTTCTATGTTTTCGGAATACCAATTAACAGCACGATAATTTCTACATGGATAGGAATGCTGTTGATCATCATCCTTGCTGCAATAACTTCAAGGTATTTCCCGCATGCGCTCGACATGTTGGGGGAATTTTTATCCAGCATGGTTTCCGGGATTATGACAGCAGATAATGTGGATGAATATCTTCCACTTCTTGGAAGTCTAGCTATTTTCGTTGCGGTAGCAAATTCAATTGGAATTATCCCGATCTTATCAGCGCCCACCAGCGATATCAACACGCCGATCGCGCTTGCGCTGGTTGTATTTTTCGGCGTTTATTTTTATGGTATACGAAAAAAAGGAATAATCAATTATTTTAAGGAATTAGCCTCCCCTATTTTTCTTCTTCCGTTTGAGATAATCGGGCAGGTTAGTCGGACGGTATCGCTTTCTTTAAGGTTATTCGGCAATATCTTAAGCGGTGAAATGATCTCAGCGATCGTATTTGGTTTGCTACCCCTGATCGCTCCACTGCCTTTCATCGGTTTGGGCTTATTCCTTGGAATACTGCAGGCGTATGTGTTTACTGCATTAGCCTCTTTATACATTGATCTAGCAATAGCAACTGAGAATTAATTAATACTTAATGATATAAAAAAGGAAAAATAATGAGTGACATGAATCCAGAATACTTAATAACATTTACAACAATACTAGTCAGTGGTATCGGTATCATTCTTGGTACCGCAATCGTGGCCATCGTGGAAGGCAGAGCAGTCATTAAAGCATTAGATGGGATCACGCGCCAACCAGAATCCGCGAATGATATTCGCACAACCCTCTTGATCTCAATGGCACTTCTAGAGTCATCTTCCATTTATGTGCTGCTTGTAATTTTGATCCTCATATTCGCCAATCCGATGATCACACAATTCTTTAATTAGGTCATGTTAGATATAAACTTCACAACGATTCTGTTTCAATTTATCAATTTCATCATACTTGCTGTTGTGCTCTATTTTCTGATGTTCAAGAATATATTCAAAAGAGTCCAAGAAAGAAAACAGAAACTTGAGGAAATCAAACAAGCAGCAAACAATAATTTGGAAGAAACGGAAAAAATGCGCGCAGACCTTCAAAAACAATTTGAAAATGCGCAGGCACAGATCGACGAAAAGATCACACACGCAAGGTCAGAATTGGAAGTAAGTCAATTTCAGATCATTGATGCAACTAAAATCAAGGCAGAGAAGATCATTAAGAAAGCAATTGAAACCGCAGAATTAGAGCAGAAACGCTCAATGGAAGAATTTAACGATGAAATAACTACCTCAATTATCGAGATCGTTAAACAGATCTTTAACAAATACTCTCCTGAAGTTATTCATAATAGCCTGGTTCAACAAACGAATGAAAGAATTTGGGAACTCGGGAAAAAAGAAATGGATCGTGTTGAAACCATTCGCCGATCGTTAAAAGACAGAGAACCCAAGTTATCCATCGAAACCGCGTTTCCCCTTTCGAAAGAACAACAGGCTAATCTCGTACGAACTTTTTCCGCTTTAGCAGATAAAAACGTAAGCATTGATACCAAACTAAAAAAAGATCTGGGATCCGGTGTCCGCATTCGCCTTGGCGATTTCATCATCAACAATTCACTTGATGCGTTACTCGATGAAATAAAAAAAGAGGCGACTGATGAGGCAAATAAACTGGTAGATAAGATTAGTGGAAAATGAAGATAGACATTCATAAAAACTTGGAAAAGATAGGTAAAAATCATTCATTTGAGTCATTTTCTGTATTAATTAATGACCATATAAAAGAAGTACTACAATCAAATGGTAATGATCATGTGCAGTTTCAAAAAACGAAAGCAATCATCAGATCATTACGTGAAAAGAGCAAAGAAATTGGCGGTAGCGTTCATTTTGAGGAGGTTGGGACAGTTCAACACATCGGCAATGGCGTAGCGACCATTTCCGGGTTATCTCAGGCGGCAATTGATGAACTGGTCGATTTTAAAAATGGTTCCCAGGGACTCATTCTCAATCTTCAAACCGAGTCTCTTGATGTTGTCCTATTAGGTAACGATGAAGGAATTCAGGGCGGCAGTCTGGTTACTCACCAAAACAATAAATTAGATATCCCCGTTGGACCCAATCTGCTCGGGAGAACCATAAACGCACTGGGATCACCCATTGATGATGGCCCTATGATCAGTTCACTAGAACGCAGATTTATTGAACGACCCGCTCCCGAAATCACAGAACGGTCTCCCGTTGACACTCCGCTCCAAACAGGGACGAAGATCATTGATGCACTCTTTCCAATCGGAAAAGGCCAAAGGGAATTAATTGTTGGGGACCGGCAAACAGGAAAAACAACCATTGCAATCGATGCGATCATCAACCAAAAAGGGAAGAATGTCATTTGTGTGTATGTTTCTATTGGTCAGAAAAAATCATCTTTATTAGCCGTAACGGAAATCTTAAAGAAAAACAAGGCATTTGATTATTCAATCGTTATTGCAGCATCTCCAGATGATCCACCTGCCCAGAAATACATTGCCCCATTTACAGGGATGACAATAGCAGAATACTTTCTTGATCAAGGTGATGATGTGCTGGTTATTTTTGACGATCTTTCGAAACATGCGGATGCGTACCGCGAGTTGAGTTTACTCCTGCGCAGACCTCCTGGCCGAGAAGCTTACCCAGGCGATATTTTCTATCTTCATTCACGATTACTAGAGCGAGCCTGTAAATTGAATAAAGATCATAAAGGGGGCTCGATAACAGCCATTCCAATTCTGACCACTCAGCAGGGAAATATTTCGGCCTATATTCCAACAAACCTCATATCGATTTGTGACGGTCAAATTGTTTTAGATCGAGATAAATTCAATAAAGTTTTTAAACCGTCAGTGAACATTGGCACTTCAGTCTCCCGCGTTGGTGGGTCTGCACAGACAAAAATTATGCGAGGATTAGCAAATTCGCTAAAATTAGATCTGAGCCAATTTGAGGAAGTGGAAAAATTTACAAAATTCGGAACAGAACTTGACGAATCTACAAAAAACATGATCGACCGTGGTCAACGATTGCAAGAGATCCTAGCGCAACCCATCCACCGTCCTTTTTCATTAAGCGAGCAAGTATTAATATTATATGCAGCAACACATGGGTATCTAGATCGGATAAAAATAAAGGATGTGAAAATTTACGAGAAACAACTTTTTATCTTGGCCAAGGATGGACATGAAAAATTATTAGACAGCATACTGACCGAAAAAGTTCTTTCTTTGGAAATAGAGAAGCAGATCATCGAACTACTTGATGCGTTTAATTTGGAATGGAAAATGGGAGATAGCGAAGATGAATAAAATGTTAATGGCTGTGATTCCCCGCGATGAAGCGGAGCATGTTCTCGACGCATTAATAGACGCGGGTTATTCCGCAACCTTTGTGGAAACAAAGGGGGGTATGCTGCGCCAATCTCAATATACCCTGTACACTGCTTTCAAAGCTGATAAATTGGATGATGTGTGCGAAATAATAAAAAACAATTGCAAAACCGATATTGCATTAGATGAGGATGACCTGACAAAGCAAGAAATTTTAAACAACTCAGGCATTCAGAAAATTGGCGGCGCTGTAATATTCGTTTGGAATCTGGACAAATTAGAATCGTATTAAATAATGGCGGAGAATTTCGATAAGATCATCCAAAGAAAAGAAAATATCGAATCCATTGAACCTTTAATCACAGCGATGCGTACCATTTCTCTTTCCAATTGGCGTTCCTCTTTAAATCGTGCGAATGATCTAAGATCTTTTATTTTCGAACTCGAAAGCGCGTATGCAATTTTAAAAGATCGGAACGGCTCTGGGCTTTCAACAAATAATTTAAAAAAGAATATTGTTTATGTTTTAGGCAGCAACCGCGGTTTATGCGGAATCTTTAATAAAGGTATCCTTGATTTCTTTATTCAAAAAGAGCTGGGTAATGACAGCGGCCAAGAAATAATTCTGATTGGCGCACGATTATTCAAATTATTTAGTCAAGCAAAGATAAATACCACCCACACGATCGATTTCCCGGATATCAAGCAAATCCAAGATCTGTCTACTTCTTTATGTTCATCGTTAACAGAAGAGCTGGGTCAGACCTCTGTTTCGGTTGTTTACAATAAATATTTAGGTGCAAACAAATATTCGACAATTTTAAGAAATATTTACCCAAAAGAAAAAACAACCAGAGCTACTATCAACGATCCCGAGGACAATGTCTTCATCATCGATACGGATCCCCAACAACTTATTAATACAATAAAGTTTTTTTTATTTACAGCAGATCTACAACTATGCTTTTTATCTTCTCTGGCAGCCGAAAGTTCCACAAGATTCGCAAATATGGAAAACGCCGGGAGAAACGTAGATGACTTGATCGATGAACTTGAGATAACTATACAAGCCCATCGAAGAGGGAAGATCACAACCGAAACCCAAGAACTCGCGGTCTCTTCCGGATTATTGGGGTCAAAACAATAAAATTCTAAAAATTTACAAGACGCATAACGGAAGCACCCGTAAGCGCAAAGACGAGCATTTTAAGTATCTTTCCGAGCACACACCAAAACAAGAACCTTTGAACAGGCATTTTTAACGCTCCTGCTGCGATTCCGGTGAGATCAAACAAGGGGTTTGGAATGAAAGCCAGCACCAGAACGGTTAGATTCCCATATTTTTTCATCCACTGTGTCATTTTTAGATACCAATCCGTTCGCTCGATAACAACCTGACCGCTATAGCCTGCAAGATACCCCGTAAGTTCGCCCAATGCTGCGCCGGTTCCAGCGGCCAGCGCGACCCAGTAAGGATTAAAAACAGCGCCCATTGCAGATGTAAAGATCACGCCAGGTATTGGAAAGATAAGTGTAGCATTTGAGAGAAGGGATACAGAAAATATTCCTGCATAACCAAATTTTGCAAATTCCTGAATTCGATCGCGATATAGCAGAAGCAGGATCGTGAGGGTAAGCAAAGCAAAAATGGTCATTCCGCGAAGATAATTGGTACACCGCTTTGAAGGAACAGTTTTCATTCAGCCTTATTCAGAAGCGATTCGATCCTTGCAGTTACCAGGTCCATCGCAACTGCATTCAGCCCCCCTTCGGGAATGATCACATTCGCATATCTTTTTGAGGGTTCCACGAACTCCAAATGCATGGGGCGTACTGTTGTCAAATATTGGTGGATCACCATTTCAGTGGTTCGCCCTCGCTCTGATATATCCCGTTGAAGGCGGCGGATGAATCTGATGTCTGCATTTGTATCGACAAAAAGCATCACATCAAATAATTTCCTCAATTCCGGTTCTGCGAAAATGAGAATCCCTTCAACAATGATAACCCGCTGAGGTTCAACAAGAATTGTTTTGCCAGTTCGAGAATGGGTGCTG
>JAUSPC010000159.1 GCA_030655835.1 Pelolinea sp. | reverse complement strand
ATCAAAGAAGAGGAGGTGTATCTATCAGAATACGAAGACTTCCGGGATTGCTATCAGAACATAGACCTGTTTTTGAATGATGTGTATATGCATAAACGCATCCATTCATCGTTAGGTTATCTTACCCCGGTCGAATTTGAGGACAATTGGAATAGGCAGAATATGCTTGCTGAGATTAAATAAAAAACCCCATTTTTGTGTCCAGTTTTTGGGGTTCATTACACTTATTAATAAATTATTATAATTCCTACATACAAAACCCAGTTTTCATAGGAATAAATCTCTTGAAATAATTTCTTTCACCAAAGTTATCCTAAATGTTAGGAGACCAAATTCTAGGGCAATTAATTATTATAAAAAATGTGGTTTTATAGAGTCAGACCAAAACATAAAGGTTGTCAATCAAATATTCCTTTTGAAAAAATGAAACTTTTCCTCAATCAATTGCAAATATTGAAAAATATTCAAAATATTTTCTAAATCGCTAAGTTTATTTGGAGTGAATTTTCGCAAAGGATTTTGTTAGGCGTCCCTGGGGAGACTCGAACTCCCGCCTTCGGCTTCGGAGGCCGACACTCTATCCACTGAGCTACAGGGACTTGATGAAAATAGATTTTACCATGTGCGAAGTTATTTACCCTATACGAGGGAACCACTAATATTACTCATAAAACAGCTTGCTTTTCATCGGGTTTGACATTGAAATAAGTTTTCTAAGATCTATTTCCGAAAACTGATCACAAGAAAGATAACATTTTAGATGTTTTTTAAATATAATAGCTGCTCGCGTTGGTCCGTAAAATGCGAGCATTTGAAACCAATGGTCTTTGATCGTAGTAATAATTTGTTGTTTAGAAAGGGATGCTTTTTTTTCATTGGAAAATATCCACGGGTTCCCAATTGCAGACCGACCTATCATCACCCCATCACAACCAGTTTCATTTAGTAAACTTTGAATGTCCTGCTGTGACTTTACATCGCCGTTTCCAATAACAGGGATTTTAACAATATTTTTTATTTCACCAATTGCTTTCCAATTTGGCTGATCTTTCCAGTTCTGATCTTTTGACCTGGCATGCACAGCAATCATTGCCGCACCTGAATCTTCAATGATGCGTACAATTTCTTTGTAATTTAGATTTTCCTGATTCCATCCAAGCCTGATCTTTGCTGTGATCGGGAAGTTTATAGAGCTTACAAGTTTGCTGATTATTTTCCTAATCAGATCAGGTTCTTTTAATAAACCCGCTCCAGCACCTCTGCCTGCTACTCGATTAGCCGAGCAGCCGAAATTGATATCAAAAAAATCTGGTTTTTCTTCAGATAATAATTGTGCAGCTAAAAGGATTTCGTCAGGATCATTTCCATATAATTGAAAACCGAATGGGCGTTCAAAATTCGAAAAGCAGGCTCTTTTTGTAATATAGTTTAATTTCCTTGGTACATCACTGGCATTGATGAACTCGGAATATGTAATGGATGCACCCAATTTTCGACATACCCATCTGAAAGGTTGATCGCTTATGCCATCCATAGGTGCAAGAACCAGATTTCCATCTGAAATAATATTTCCAAAAACAATACCTGATCTCATTGAATAAACCTTATATAAAAGCTTTTAGTGATGCAGAAATGGCTTTTAAATGGTCCGGGGTCGTACCGCAACAACCACCAATAATTGAAGCACCAGCTTCTATCCAGGTAGCAACATTCTCTGCCATTTTCCCGGGAGATACATCGTATTCCGGGTTTCCATAAGCATCAATTTTCGGAAGCCCAGCATTTGGTTTAAACCATACAGGAGCATCGGTAGCATCAGCCAATTCTTTAAGAGCTTCAAGATTGTCCTGTAAACTTTTTCCACAATTGATCCCGAATGCGGAAAGCTCCATCTCTTTCATTTCTTCGAAAAAAGTAGTAGGGCTTACTCCCATCATTGTTTTTACTCCTCTATCGAAGCTAAAAGAACAGATAAGAGCTATATCACAGACAGATCGTACCCCGCTAATTGCAGCCTTCGCTTCGTTGAGATCAAATTGTGTCTCTATTACGATTATGTCGACCCCACTACAAGATAGTATATCTGCCTGCTTGGCATATTGATCTTCTGCTTCTTGAAAATCAAGTATCCCGAATGGTTTTAACATTTGCCCCAAAGGGCCAATTGAACCTGCAACCAACACATTACTATTTTTTATAGCTTCCTTTGCTAAGCTAACGGCATTTTTATTAATTAGCATAAAATTTTCTTCTAATCCAGATTGTGTTAATCGTATCTCCGATGCGCCAAATGTTGATGTGAGAATTATCTCTGCTCCAGCATCAATAAAATCCATATGCAGCTGCTTGATCTTTTCAGGGTGTTCTAAAACCCAGTGTTCAGCGGATGATCCGCGTTCCAAACCGCGCTGGATCAAATTAGAGCCAGTTGCCCCATCCGAAACAAGAAATTTATTTTTTAAAAGAAGATTGGAAAATTCCTTTGAATTCATAAACTGCCTCCGAATTAAGTTTAGAATAATTCCTTAAATTAAACGTATTGAATGAATTATTTATCGTTGTCGTAATTCGTTAAATTATAAATACTTATTAAAAGTGGGACCAACATATCTGCTGGCCCCAAAGTGATATACGCCAAAAAATTAATATTTTGAATAGATCAAATCCTGATTGAACAATTATTTAGAATTAAGTCCATTCATTATTTTTTCTTGGGTTATAGGCAGATCTCTGTACCAAACACCAGAAGCATTGTGGAGCGCATTAACCATTGCGGGCGCAACACCGTCAACCGAAATTTCCGCAATTGATTTTGCTCCATAAGGTCCACTTGGCTCATCTGTTTGAACAAAAATAACATCCATTGGCGGGACATCATCTGATTTATAGATACGGTAGGTGCCAAATTGATCGTTGGTAACGTGTCCTTTATCATCAAAATAGGTGTCCTCAAACATGGTGAATCCTAAAGCCTGCGCCATACCACCTTCAGCTTGTCCCGCGGCGGTAATTGGGTTAATAACTCTTCCGCAATCAACGACCATCAGTAATCTATCGATTTGAACAACTCCAGTTTTTATGTTGAATGTGATTTCGGCGAATTGAGCACCTGTTGGAGGAGGGCTGAAATAACTCATATTTGATTCTGTCGCCATGATCTGGTGCTGATCTAATTGGTGGAGGCTGCTTAAAGCGACATCTTCCAGGGAAATCTGCTTTCCGTCAGGAGACTTTATTGTTTTATTTTCTAGAACAAGGCCTTCAATGTTTTCTTTTCGCAGCATCTTTGCCGCATGGATCAATATCATTTCTCGGACCTTTTTAGCTGCTTTTACAACTGCACCGCCGCTAATATAGGTTGTTGAGCTTGCGTAAGCGCCTTTGTCAAATGGGGTGAAGTCCGTATCAGATGAATAAACAATCATATCCTCAACTCCAACACCGAGTTGTTCGGCGGCCATTTGCGCTAAGATCGTATCCGATCCTGTGCCCAGATCAGTTGCGCCAATCATCAAATTAAATGAACCATCATCATTTAATTTGATCGTGGCAGCTCCCATGTCTAAGCCCGCGATGCCAGAACCATGGATCATTATTGACATACCAATACCACGTCGAATATCTCCAGTATCTTTGGAAAACACTTCGCGTTTTTTGTAATAGTCTGTTGCCTGTAATCCTACGGTAACGCATTCTTCGATTGCAGTTGTTGCCATTGATTGGTCGTAGCCTTCCCGTCCTTCACCTAATTTGCGGGCTAAGTGCATATTTTCGCCCAATTTCAACCAATTTTTCTTTTTGAATTCAACGACATCTAATTCGAGTTGCTCTGCAGCCTCTTCCAGCAGCACTTCGATTGCAAATTGCCCCTGCATAGCTCCATACCCTCTGTACGCGCCTGCAGGGGGTGTGTTTGTATACACAACATCCAAAATAAAGCGTGAGTTCGGTGCGTTGTAAAGGGTTAAACCTTTAAATCCGCCAACCATATTCACCGTAAGAGCATGGGTTCCATAAGCGCCTGTGTCGCCAATCAGTTTTAATTCTGCAGCAGTAACTTGCTCATCTTTAACTGCTATTTTGTATCTTAGAATTTGCCGGTGCCGCGAGCGACCGCTGGTGAATTCCTGACTACGGGTATATTCCATTTTCACTGGGCGGCCGGTCGCAATCGTCAAATGACTACAAAGATCTTCTAAGAGAATTTCCTGTTTTCCGCCAAAACCGCCGCCAATTCTTGGTTTAACAACACGAATTTGCTTAATTGGTAAACCAATCAAAGGAGCTATTATTCTTCGAACATGGAAAGGAACCTGGGTGCTTGTCCGGACAACCAAACGATTGTCTTCATCAAAATAAGTGATACAAATATGCGGTTCCATTTGAGCGTGCTGCTGCTTCGGGGTGCGATATTCACCTTCAAATATATGATCGGCTTCTTCAAATGCCTTGTCAGGTTCACCCACTTCAGCTTCAAGATGGTGCACAATATTCCGCGAAGCATCAAATATGCCTTCTGTGTCATCTTCGTCGTGAATTACAGGCGCTGTTCCATTCATGGCCTCTTCGCAATCTAAAACATGAGGGAGGACATCATAATCAACATCAATTAATTCCAAAGCCTGATTGGCGATCTTTTGCGAATCTGCTGCAACAATTGCTACACGATCTCCCACATGGCGAACTTTATAATCCAAAGATGCCTGATCGTGGGGTAGGGGTTGAGGAAAACTCTGGCCGCCTGTGGCATATTTTATTCGTGGGACATCTTTGTAAGTTAAGACAGCATGCACGCCAGGAAGATCTTTTGCTTTTGATACATTGATGTTTTTAATCACAGCGTGCGCGTGAGGACTTGTCAGTAAAGCACCAAAAAGCATCCCGTTTGGTTGGACGTCATCAGTAAAAACAGGTTTGCCGATTGCCAATTTGACGCCATCAACTTTTTTGGCTGGTTTTCCGACCTCATTTAGTTGTTTCATCCCATTTGGTGTGAGCACCAGCGGAAGAAGAGGAGACTTGTTTCCATCTTTACGGTAATATTCTTGAGGAAGTGATACTTCTGCGATATCCTCATCGAATCGTATTTCCTGGGGGATGTAAGGAGATAATTTTTCTCCGCGGATCATCGCTGATGCTCTTAAGACAGCATCTATTATCCGAACATACCCAGTGCATCTGCATAAAACACCTGAAAGAGCTTTCCGAATTTCTGCTTCCGTTGGATTGGGTTTTTTATCGAGTAAGCTCTTAGCAGTTAATAGCTGAGCAGGAGTACAAAAACCACATTGAATTGCTCCTGTTTCGATAAAAGCAGTTTGAAGAGGATGAAGATCATCTGCCGTTCCAAGGGATTCTAATGTTTCTACAGACTTACCTGAAATTGAAGACATTTTTAATAAACAGGATTGAACAGGTTTATTATTTAATAAAATAGTGCACATACCGCAATCACCCTCACCTAAGCATCCTGACTTAACACTATTCAAGCCTTCAGATCTTAGAAAATTGAGGAGGGTTTCATCGGGGTTCACTTTTACTTTGCGTTCAATATCGTTCAGAGTAAAAATTAGATCAATTTCATTTGGATTTTGGCTCATTCTTTCTCCTTGTCATTTTGCTGCACGCATGCATGGCTGTAAATATTTCTAATTATGATTTTACTATACAAAGAAATTTAGAGAAATGAAAAAAATCCGGTAAAGAACCGGATTTTTTAGTGGCGGGAGCGACGGGGTTCGAACCCGCGGTCTCGGCCTTGACAGGGCCGCATGTTAGCCACTACACCACGCCCCCGAGAGACTAATAGTTTAACACGATGTTTTCTTACCGTCAAGATAAGCGATTAATTCAACCCCGTGTACCAATCTTCATGAACGCGTGTCCACGTAAATAGTTTATCTTTGTCAAACCAAAGAGAAATCTCTTTTTCAGCAGTTTCAATGGAATCGGAAGCGTGAACTAAATTACGGCTTGTAATAATTGACAGGTCGTGGCGAACTGTACCTGGTGCAGCTTCAATCGGATTTGTTGACCCGACTGTTTGCCTTATAGCGTTTATTGCATTGCTGCCTTCCCAAACCATAGCAATAATTGGGGAGGAGATAATATATTTGATCAGACCATCATAAAAAATTTTTCCCTTATGAGCAGCATAATGTTTTTCAGCGAAATCTTTAGACACTATTCTTAGATCCAT
>JAUSPC010000147.1 GCA_030655835.1 Pelolinea sp. | reverse complement strand
GGTATTCCAATCGGCCTTGCGACAGATGGTGCAGTGAGCAATAATACGATGGATATCATTGAGCAAATGGGTTTATTAGGAATGACGGCAAAATTGCTTACAGATGATCCCACTTTCTTACCAGTTGAACAACTCCTTGATATTGCTTTCCGATCCAGTGCAAAGGTTATTCACTTAGAGGATCAGATCGGCGAGTTGAAAGCGGGTATGAAAGCGGATATTACTCTTATGCGGCAGGATGGTTTGCATATGACCCCTAGCACGAATGTGCTGGCTGCTCTGGTTTACAACTCTCGGGGTTCAGATGTTGACACAGTACTGTGTGATGGCAAAGTGCTTATGAGAAATAGAGAACTGCTGACGGTAGATAGAGAGCAGATCCGGTATGAGGTTCAGAGCAGACTTCAGAGGCTTAGTAAACGTGTACCAAATGCTCGAATTGCCAACTACCCTACATAAACTTACCTACTATTCAATTATGGTGATAATCAGTTTTTATTCTGAATATAATTTATAAATTAAAAGGAGATTTAATGGCACAAAAAGTAATCTTGGATGTGGATACCGGTTGTGATGATGCGGTTGCGATGCTCATGGCTGGACATCACCCAGCGTTAGAATTTGTAGCTGTTTTACCAGTACATGGAAATGTACATTTAGAAGTCACACTCGAAAATACGTTGAAATTGCTTTTCGCAGGAAAACTTGAGCATGTACCTGTTTATGTTGGCGCGAATGCCCCATTGATCGGGCCAATTATCGCTGGAGATGGGGATCAGATCATCCGCTTACCTTTCCCAGAATCTTCTATTCAACCCCAGGAAAAACATGCGGTTAACTTCCTGATTGATTACTATATGAGTGGAGAAGGTGCGGATACAATTTACATGCCCATTGGACCTTTGACCAATTTAGCGCTTGCCCTCCGAATTGAGCCAAAACTTGCAGAACGTATTCCGAAAATAGTTACCATGGGCGGAGCATATATTGGGGGAAATACTACTCCCTCGGCTGAATTCAATATCCTGGCAGATCCTGAAGCAGCACACATAGTGTATTCCTCAGGTATTCCAATCGTAATGATCGGCTTAGAAGTGACAGATAAAGCAGTCATACGGAAGGAAGATATACAACCGATTAGAGAAATTGGGACACCATGGGCTGATGCTGCCGCGGAGATAATTGATATCATCGTGAATATCCATTTGAAATATCCCGGGCGTACCGGCGGAATAGTGTATGATGCCTGCGCTGTTGCAGCCGTGATCGATCCTTCAATAGTAGAGACGATCCCCATGCACGTTGATATCGAGATCAACGGATCTTATACACGCGGCAGGACGGTTGCTGACAGACGTACTCGCGGTAATGCTCCTATGAATGTGGATGTGGGTATCAGTATTGATAGAGAGAAATTTCTCAAGATCCTTTATGCTTCGCTTAGGTAGAAAATCATGAAATCTGAAATAACATATTTTGAAAAAGGTGGAGAAGATAACACAGCTGAGGTTATAGAAATTGCCTTGGCGCGGTTTGTAATGGGCGATATTGAGGCCGTTGTGATCGCCTCCACTTTCGGAAAAACCGCAAAGTTAGCCGCGGATGTTTTTGCTGGCACAAATGCACATTTAATAATTGTCGGGGAAGTGCTGGATGGAGAACAAAGCCCATCAGCTAAAGTTTGTAAATTATTATCAGATCAAGGACACTTAGTGATATGGGGATTGCCAATGGGGGCGATGAGCAAATTCTGCAGGAATGATGCGCCGTCCCTGATCGCGGACGCGTACAAACGAGTTAGTGAAGGGTTTAAAGTAGTCTGTGAGATCGTATTAATCGCAACAAGTACCGGGTATCTTAAGATAGGACAAAAAGTGCTTTCGGTCGCAGGTACTCATAGTGGTGCAGATACGATAATTATTGCGAGGGCTGGCGGATTTGATACATTCCAAGAATTTCAAGTTCATGAAATCCTTTGTAAACCTTATCGAAGATAGAAAACAACAAGCCTTAATATTTCAGTAACGTTATATAAAAAGAGCCATATTAGGCTCTTTTGTCAACGTATGCTATCGGTAAAAGTTATGATGCTATAATCTCGATTCTGTATTTTTTCGTAACTACTCTGTATTTTTGTAGTTAATCAAGTGTGAGGAAAACCAATGAAGGATAAACAATGAAAGAAAAAGCAACTGTTGCTTTAGTGCGATGCGAAAATTACAACCAAGAAGAAGTTCTTGTGGCTGTGGAAAAAGGATTAACCCTGATTGGTGGTGTCGGACAATTTGCCAAGAAAGGCGAAAAAATACTAATTAAACCCAATATTCTGGTTGGTGATAACCCCGATAGGTGTGTCAGCCCCCATCCTTTGGTTTTTAAGGCTATTGCGAATGCATTCAAGAATGTTGGCGCTAATCTTTCATATGGAGATTCACCCGGATTTGGTAATCCGCGAGGAAATGCTCGCAAGGCAGGTTTTCAGGAGATCGCGGATGAGATGGAAATTCCATTTGCAGATTTTGAGAATGCTGTCACACTATCTAACCCTGATGGAAAATTGGTGAATAAATTTGAGATCGCACAGGGTGTTGCTGATAGTGACGGGTTAGTAAGTATCTCAAAACTGAAAACACATGCTTTAACACGCATCACTGGTGCGATAAAAAACCAATTTGGCTGTATCCCAGGTCCACGAAAAGCAGAATTCCATTCAGTATTGCCAAATGCACTTCAATTCTCAAAAATGTTGGTGGATCTAAATCTTCTGCTGAAACCGCGTTTATACATCATGGATGGTATCATGGCAATGGAAGGTAATGGACCCCGTAATGGGAATCCGCGCGCGATGAATGTGCTTCTTTTCTCGACTGATCCAGTTGCACTAGATAGCGTGGTTTGCAAACTGGTCGATCTGAACCCGAAATTGGTTGAAACGCTTGTGGTGGGAGAAGAATTTGGGCTCGGCACAGCTCACGATATCAATATTGTTGGTGATCCAGTAGAGGATTTCATAAACCTTGATTTTGATGTTAACCGCAGCCCTGCTTCAACAACGACAAGCACATCATTCCTCTCAACCGGTTTTATGCGTCGATATTCAGCTCCCCGACCAACAATCAAACCCGAGGTATGTACTAGCTGTGGGACTTGCGTAAAGGTATGCCCGGCAGAACCGAAAGCGCTCACATGGGCGGATGAAAACCATAAAAAACCTCCCATATATGATTATGCAAAGTGTATACGTTGTTACTGCTGCCAGGAGATGTGCCCAGAAAACGCGATCTTCGTTAAGATTCCGCTTCTGGGGAAAATTATTCACCGATAGGTAAATTGTTTTATAAGTAAAAAAGATGGTAGGATATTCCCCGCCATCTTTTTTTGAATATTGGATGAGGCAATATACGGATTTATAATAATGGTGAAATTTAACCCAAATTAAATTATTGGAGTGTTCTTGTGAGAAAAGCAGTGTTTTTGGTCATGACGATCATTATTGTTGCAGCGCTTATTCTGCCTGTTTTAGACATTAATTGGAGTGGAGGTAGAGCAAGTGATCCACTAACCTCGCCGGAATCGAACACGGGAACTTCGCTAAAAGATTATACGCTTCCATTTGACCCTATCGCTCCTGAGATGTGCACACTTGAATCTTCTTACAAAGAGGATTGGGATTTGATCGTGTGTGAGTCTTTCGACGACAGTACTGATCTGTGGGAGGGGAATTCAACGGGGACCACCGTTTCACTTGAGGATGGCGCATATGTGGTGGACAACACGGAAACTGCTGGGCGGATAGACACAAGCGGGTACACGCTGCCGATTTTGATTGGGGCTGCCGACAACGCGATGATGAGTGTAACAGGGACTATGGATTGCCTTGAAGGAGAATGTGCCTGGGGTGTTTTTATGCGCAGTACATTAAATGAGATCGTTTATGTTTTTATGATCGATGGTGCAGGCAATTTCACTTTGACTGGATTATCTACCGAAGAAGTTTCCCAAGACGTGGGGAATATTCAAAGCGGCAGCCATCCCTCAATCCTTCTTGATGGCGAGAATACGATCACAGGGATCGCAGAAGGAACGCAAATGATGTTCTATGTGAATGATCAGCTCCTTGCTTCACATAAAGCGAATGATGCCACCAACCCCGCTTTTGGATTGATCGTGTGGGGTGGGTTAGGGGCAAAGGCGGTGAACCGTATTGAAAGTGTTTTAGCGCGCGGAAATTAAAAGAAAGATTCTTTAGAAGGCATAAAAAGCGGGATTTGTTGACAAAAGGTTACAAAAGGTTACAAAAAATGATTTTTAGATAATATTCGTTTTCGGAACGAATATTATATTTATAATTACCATAGTGGCATATTATTTTTATTTTAGAGGTGGAATCAATCATCTTTCTTAATTTTGACCATCTCGTCCCCTTTTTCCACCTTTTGACCCTCGGTAACTGATACTTTTTCCACCTGACCTTCAGAAGGAGCGCGAAATTCCATCAGCATTTTCATTGATTCAAGCACCACTAATACTTGATCTTTTTCAACAATATCTCCTGGTTGAATAAAGATGCTTATGACCACACCGGGGATTGGTGCGGCAATGGTGCCGGTATCTTTTTTCTCAGTTTGCCTTTTCTTCCTGCCTTTTACCGGTTCCACAGTAGCGTCGACCTGCAGCCCGCGCGAGGTAACCCGAAGAGTTCCATCATCTTGCGACTTGATATGATATTCTTGTTTTCCATCATCCTTTTCGACCATAACCAAGCCATTTTCGTTTAAGAAATGGATACCGACATATACTGGTTCTCCATCTATGAAGACCCGATCTCCGTCAATCCCAATGAGATATTCTTTTTCTCCGATGAATACGCGGTATTTTTCCATAATGTATTTAGAAATTTCCTGACATTTGTTCCCGCCAGGCAACCGTACGCCAGTGGTTGGCTGCTTCGGTGACCTGAGCGGCTTTCCGCTTTAGCATTTTATGAATGAAGAGGGTGGCTGCCAAAGCAGATTCTTTTTCGAGATCTTCGATATTCTCAATTGCCTTCGGGTTGAAAGTTTCAAGATACATCGTATCTACTTCTGCTGAAAGGAATGCTTCACTGCTAACAATATCTTTCAAATAACTAAGATCGGTAGTGACACCCGCAATCTGGAAATCATCCAGTGCATTGACCATCTTACGGATGGCTGTAGTGCGGTCTTCTCCCCACACGATCAATTTAGCGATCAGTGAATCATAATCTGTTGACACCCACATACCCTGATAAAGCGCGGAATCCACACGTACACCTAATCCGGCTGGTTCTTTGAGATAAGTGATCTGTCCAGATGTTGGCATGAAGGACTGCTCAGGGTCTTCCGCGATCACACGCGCTTCAATAGCTGTGCCGCGCATGGATATCTGTTCCTGCCTTAGTGTGAGACATCCACTAACTGCCAGCAGGATCTGCGAGTTGACCAGGTCAATTCCGGTGACCATTTCTGTGATCGGATGCTCAACTTGAATGCGCGGGTTTACTTCAATGAAATAGAAATCATAACTTGTGTCCATCAGAAACTCGACCGTGCCTAAACTGCGGTAATTGAGTGCGAGCGCTACTTTACGAGCCGCCGCGTACAGCCGTGACCGACTGGCCGCATCTAACCCGGGAGCGGGTGATTCTTCAATTAATTTTTGATGGCGGCGCTGGATGGAGCATTCTCTTTCACCGATCACCAGCACATTTCCCTTGCCGTCACCCAAGATCTGCACTTCGATATGCCTGGCAGGTCGAATAAATTTTTCAATATATACCTGGTCATCTCCAAATGCCAGTTTTGCTTCTTGGCTGGCTGATGTCACCATGTTTTTCAATTCATCCTCGTTATTAGCGAGGCGTATACCGCGGCCACCGCCGCCAGAAACTGCTTTGGCGAGGACGGGGAATCCGATCTCTGTCCTGATCTCATCGGGGATGTTTTCATCAGAAAGATTAAATTCACAACCCGGAAGAATAGGCACACCAGCTTCCTGCGCAATCCTGCGTGCAGCCAGTTTATCACCTGTAAGCGCTATGCTCTGCGGACTTGGTCCGATGAAGATCAACCCGCTATCCTCAACCCGTTGTGCAAATTCTGTGTTCTCGGAAAGAAACCCATATCCGGGATGCACCGCATCCGCCCCAGAATTGACTGCAGCTGATAGGACCGCATCGATATTCAGGTATGACTGAGATGCAGGTGTTGGTCCGATATTAACCGCTTCATCCGCATAGCGGGTGTGAAGCGCTTCTCTATCACCATCCGAATACACTGCAACACTCGAGAAACCCAATTCTCTGCATGCCCGAATAATACGGATAGCGATCTCGCCTCGATTTGCAATTAGAATTTTCATAATTAGTCCTTTTTATAATGGTATATTGCCGTGCTTGCGAGGAGGAGTATTAACTCTTTTATTTCTCAAAGATTCCAATGCATCAACGAGACGGTTCCTTGTTTCACTTCGGTTGATGACATCGTCAAGATACCCGTGAGATGCCGCAATGTATGGGTTTGCCATTTCGCTGCGATATTGGTTGGTCAGGTCAGATCGTAGTTTTTCGGGGTTTTCAGCTGCCGCCAGTTCCTTACGATAAATGATATTAACCGCTCCTTCCGGGCCCATAACAGCTACTTCCGCATTTGGCCATGCATAGTTGAGGTCACCCCCGAGATGCTTGGAACTCATGACGATGTAGGCGCCGCCATAGGCTTTACGAAGGATGACGGAAACTTTGGGAACTGACGCTTCCGAATAGGCGAAGATCATCTTTGCCCCATGCCGGATGATGCCGTTGTATTCCTGATCGACACCCGGTAAGAATCCAGGTGTGTCCACGAGCGTAAGAAGGGGAATATGAAATGCATCACAGAAACGGATAAAGCGCGCGGCTTTGTCTGATGAGTTGATATCAAGGACACCAGCCAGGACCATAGGTTGATTTGCTACAATTCCTATCGGGTACCCGTCCATACGAGCAAAACCAATGAGAATGTTCTGGGCATAGTTTTCCTGAACTTCTAAAAATTCACCGTCATCAACTATCTCCCGAATAACCTCCCGCATATCGTAGGGTTTTTGTGGTTCATCAGGAACTATTTTGTCTAATTCATGTGCTTCCCGCTGAGGATCATCAGTTGGTACAACATAAGGAGGCGGTGTGAGGTTGTTTTGAGGAAGAAAACTTAATAGCCAGCGCATATGTTCAAAAATCGACTCCTCGTCATCCGCGGAGAAATGAGCCACACCGCTCTTATTGACATGCACTGCTGCGCCGCCAAGGGTTTCAAAATCCACATCTTCATGGGTGACCGCTCTAACGACATCCGGTCCGGTGATGAACATATTCGCAGTATCTTTTACAATAAAGACAAAATCAGTAAGGGCGGGTGAGTAAACCGCTGCACCGGCACACGGGCCAAGAATTGCTGTTATCTGAGGAATGATGCCAGAAGCACGTGTGTTCCTTTGAAAAATCTCTCCGCATGCTGCCAGGGAATTTACGCCTTCCTGAATGCGCGCACCACCAGAATCATTCAACCCAATTAACGGTGCACCATTTTCGATCGCGAGGTCCATGATCTTGGCAATCTTGAGCCCATGACTTTCACCAAGAGATCCCCCCATGATCGTAAAGTCCTGGGCGAAAATATAAACCAGCCTACCTTCGATCTTTCCCCAACCAGTTACGACACCATCTGTAAATGGATGGGATGCGTCGAGACCAAAGCGGGTTGAACGGTGAGTGCGGAACATATCCACTTCGCGAAAAGTTCCGCTATCCAATAGCATGTCGATCCGCTCGCGCGCGGTCAGCTTGCCTTTATCATGCTGTGCCTGAATACGCTTTTCTCCCCCGGATGAATATGCTTTTTGGCGTATTTCCTCCAAATTTATTGTATTATTTTTGTCTTTTATCATGTATTTATCCTAAATCAGAACACTGATTCCTATTAAATTAACCCAAGACTTTATGAAAGGGTTTTATTATTACTGATTAAACCTTGAAATACCTATCAATTTATTCACCTAATACACCTTGATGAGCCTGCCAAAAATATGGTTTTGGTTTTTTGATTGAACGAATGGCCGCAATAGCAGTAAAGGTTTCCTGCGGTGTGAAGCGTAAATACCAAAGTGCGTTTTCTTGAGACATTTCGTAATTTCCAATTGGTAAAAAATTTCTTAGCCCCTGATCGAAATGGTCCATTTGAAGCTCACTGGCAAAACCTGTTCCAATCGCCTTACCATATGCTTCTTTTTTGGTCCAAGCAGTTAAGAAAGCGATCTCTTTTTGCCTTTCAGATAAATTTTCATAAATAACCTGGTCGTTTTTAGAAAAATAATGTGAAACGACCCAATCTTTTGTGCTTACGGTTTGCAAATATTCAAGGTCAACCCCAACCGGACAGTTTATTGAAAATGCCGCAATCATCAAATTTTCTGAATGTGAGATGTTGAATTCGATCGAAACAAGCTGACCGGACCGATCTAAAGATGGTTTACCACTTGGCCCATATTTAAATTGGATATTGCTTATCGGTTGTTTCGTATAGATTGATAGAATTTCTCTCAAAGCTAGACGAGCGGATTGAAAAGAGCGCCTTTTTTCAGGAATAACAATTCTTGCAGCGCGAAGTTGTTCATCTGCTGATAAGTACCGATGGAAATTTATTTGAAAAATTGGATTATCTAGTTCAATTTTCCAAATATGAACTTGACCGGTATCCAAGGCAAGTTCTTGAGGTGGGTTCTTCCATTCATATGGAAATGAGTTGTATGTTTTCAGAACAGGAACAGTAATCTCTGCAATCGCTTCCATATCTCAATCCTGCGCTTTTGGGTAGAAAGATCCTAATTCCGGGGGAATTGAGACGCTCTGTAATTTAAGATTCTGTAGGCGGTATTGGTACACGCATCCAGCGAGGATCTGCCAAGCTACATCAGAAACATGGCGGTTTTGATGATTTTCCAAGTAAGTCCCTTGTACCCATTCATTAAAAGCACCCATTGATGGGCCGCACCAAATTTGATAATCCATTTTACGGTCTTCGACGCCATCCCTTGCCCATCTTGAAGATAGACCCAGGTACCAACGGAATATCAATGCCATTTTCTTTTTAGGATTCTGATTGGCTTTGGTGATCTGCTCCGGGTTACGTTTTGAGAAGAAAGCTGTGGTTTCCTGCCAAATATCGTCCATCGTGCGTTTGAAGACCTTTGTTTCAAGCTCAACCCTCGTCGGTTCAGGGATGTCTTCAATCTTGCTAAATGTATTATAGAGATCGTATAATTTCTGCGCCCGCATGGGGAAAAAGCTTCCTTTCTTCAATACTTGAACCCGGGCGCCCAATTCAAACATATCTGCAGAAGGCGCCATTGTTACGTCCGCCATTGCTGCTGAAGCAAGCAGCTTCCTGGTATGTTCGCTTGCGCCAGATTCTACACATGCCTGATTGATCGATCCTGTCACAATATATGCCGCTCCCATCATAAAGGCGGCCAGGGCAGATTCCGGGGTACTTATCCCACCTGCAGCTCCAATGCGCACAGGTTCTGAAAAATTGAATTTATTTTGAACCTGATTCCGCAGGGCGATAATGCTTGGCAGAAGGGAAACAAGCGGCTGGTTGTCAGTGTGTCCTCCTGAATCAGCCTCAATTGTGATATCGTCCGCAAGCGGAACCTGTTTCGCGAGATTTGCCTGCTCTTGAGTGATATGTCCATCTGTGATCAATTTTATTAAAATATTCTCAGGGGGAGGATAGAGAAACAGCAAGGCGATCTCTTTCCGGGAAACTTTTGCGATGATCCGATTTCCAACATGGATTTTTTCGGCGGCGTCTTTAGATAACCCTACCACACGATAGCGCACAATTGCCGGAGTCAACTGGATGAAAGCTGCGGCTTCGACAGCTCTGATGTTGTGCTTAAGATAAAGATCAACGGTCTGCTGTTCGACTTCTGGTTCGAAAGGATTGTGGAGTAAATTGAAAATAAAAGGACCATCAGGAACAGCGGACTGAATAGTGTTTATCGCACTCTGCAGGCGCTCCATTGAAAGCCCTCCGCTGCCGAATGATCCCATCAGACCAGATCCAGCCAGAGTGATGACCATTTCCTCTGAAGCAATCGCGTTAGCCATCGCACCAGCATAGTATGCTGCTCTTACTCCATAAGTAGAACAGAAAGAAGGATCTCCAAATTGGGAGGGGGAAATAGGCGGGAGCCAACCGACCAAGTTTGAAGTCTTTTCATTAACG
>JAUSPC010000146.1 GCA_030655835.1 Pelolinea sp. | reverse complement strand
TTGGTTGAAGAGTGGCTGCGGTATTATCATTATGTGCGCCCTCATATTTCTTTAGGGATGCGCCCACCACTTGTTGACCAGGTGTGACATTTTAAAGTGTACAATGCGCTTTTTCCTATGATATTATTCATGGAAACAAGGCAGAGGAGATCACATGCCAATTTATGAATACGAGTGTAGAGATTGCAAACTGGTATTTGAAGTAATCCGCTCATTTGGGTCGGCGGATCTTCCTTTGGAGTGCGAAAGCTGCAAAAGCGATAAGATAGAAAGAATGGTATCTAACTTTTATTCTATGAGTTCCGGCCCGATCAGCAGTACTGGACATTCTTCTTGCGGCTCTTGCTCTGGGGGTAACTGCTCTTCTTGTCATTAAACTAATCAATCGGAGAAAACCTATGAAAAAGAACAAACATGTTTTAATTTCAGGTGGATCAAGCGGAATTGGTTTAGCGCTTGCAAAACAATTCTTTGCAGAAGGGGCTTCTGTCACAATTATTGCACGTAGAAAAGATGTTTTGCTATCAGCGCAACATGAGATCGAACGACAGAGAGTAGGACCTGAACAGATCCTCGATACTATTTCCGTTGATGTTACCAAGTTTTCAGATCTAAGCGCTGCATTAGGTAAGAGTCTGTCCAACTTTGATATTCTTATCAATTCGGCCGGCATAGCCTACCCCGGGAAATTCATTGATCTGGACCAGAAAATATTTGGCGAGGTAATGGATGTCAATTATATTGGCACAGTCAACTTAACAAAGCTTATTGTTCCAAAAATGATCAAAAACAAGACCGGATATATTGTAAACATTTCTTCACTCGCAGCAGTAATAGGTATTTACGGATATTCTGCTTATGCGCCTTCAAAATATGCCGTTCGCGGTTTTTCTCGCTGTATCCGAGCTGAGTTAAAGTCCTACGGGATCGACGTCTCGGTTGTTCTTCCTCCGGACACTGATACCCCGCAATTAGAATTCGAACGCACTCTATTACCAGAGATTACGCATGAGATCAATAAAAAAGGTGGGGTATTATCGCCAGAGAAAGTTGCAGCTGATATTATCAAAGGTATGCGGAAGAAAAAATTCACTATCATTCCAGGTTTAGAAGGAAAAATTCTTTATTTACTAGCGCCCATCTTTGGTAGATATTTTTATCATTTTGCTGTCAAAATGGAAAAATAATTTTTCATTTATCATAAACAATTTAGTCTCTTCTTCGTTGAATGGATCTATGACCAATGCTATACTACGATGAAAATAAATTCCTTATGAGGTATGATGAAAAGAGATTTCCTGGCTATCAATGATTACACAAAAACCCATTTAGAAGAATTGCTCAATCTTGCTCTTTCCTTGAAAAAGGAATATTTTGCTCAAGGTAATCTACCTTTGTTAAAGGGAAAAGTTTTGGGAATGGTGTTTAATAAGCCCAGCCTGCGAACGCGAATTTCCTTTGATATGGCTATGCGGCATTTGGGTGGAGACGCCCTTTTTATTTCACCCAGTGAAATAGGTCTTGGGAAGCGCGAATCAATTGCTGATGTAGCGCGTGTTCTTGCTGGATATGTTAGCGGAATTATGGCACGCGTTTTTGAGCACGAACATGTTGTCGAATTAGCCAGGTGGTCCTCTGTACCTGTGATTAATGGTCTTAGTGATTATAACCACCCCTGCCAGGCATTCGCTGATGTTTTCACAATATTTGAGCATTTTGGAACACTTGATGATCTAAATGTTGCATATGTAGGCGATGGAAATAATGTAGCGCTTTCACTTCTGCATGCCTGTGCTCGATTGGGGGTCAACTTCACTATTGCCTCTCCAGAAGAATATGACATAAAACCTAGCACTTGGTCCGAAGCTGAAGAAGAATCCAGGAAAAATGGTTGCTCCATAAAACAGTTGCGTATTCCCCAGGACGCTGTTGTGGATGCTGATGTCGTGTACACAGATACTTGGACAAGCATGGGACAGGAAGAAGAAAGCAAGAAGAGAGAAAAACTATTCCCGCCGTATCAGGTAAATTCAACCTTATTAAAACTTGCGAAGCCAACAACCATGGTAATGCATTGCCTGCCTGCTCACCGCGGACAAGAGATTACAAATGAAGTTGCAGATGGACCGCAATCGTTATTATTCATTCAAGCACATAACCGATTGCATGCTCAAAAAGCGATCCTTGTAGATCTTTTGGGAGAAAAATAGAAAATGGACACAAAACAGCTAATTGCTCTTGCTGATAAATATGGAGCGCACAACTATAAACCACTAGATGTGGTTATTGAACGCGGAGAAGGCGTTTGGGTTTTTGACACCGATGGGAAAAAGTATCTAGATTGCCTGAGTGCTTATAGTGCATTGAACCAAGGTCACGTTCATCCTAAAATTTTAACTACCTTTCAGGAACAAGCAAAAAAATTAACCCTGACATCAAGAGCATTCAGAAACGATCAACTTCCCCTTTTGTATAAAGAATTATGCGACCTCACGGGCTATGAGATGGCAATTGTAATGAACAGCGGTGCGGAAGCTGTCGAAACAGCGCTGAAGATTGCCAGAAAATGGGGGTATCATGTCAAGGGGATTGAAAAACATAAAGCAGAAATAATTGTTGCTGATGGTAATTTCCACGGCAGAACTATTAGTATTATTTCCTTTTCAACCGAACCTCTTTATAGAGATGCGTTCGGTCCATTTACCCCCGGATTTAAGATCTCAAAATATGGGGATTTGAGTTCAATAAAAGAATTGATCAACGAAAACACAGCAGCTATAATGTTGGAACCTATTCAGGGTGAAGCAGGAGTAGTAATCCCGCCAGAAGGTTATTTAAAGAGTGTTTCAAAAATGTGCAAAAATAATAACATTCTTTTTATTGCTGACGAAATCCAAACTGGACTTGGCAGAACCGGAAAACTTTTTGGTTGTGATCATGAAAATGTAAAACCAGACATTGTTATCATTGGCAAAGCACTTTCGGGTGGGTTTTATCCGGTCTCAGCAGTTCTATCTAGTGAATTAATCCTGGGTTTATTCGTTCCAGGTGAGCATGGATCCACATTTGGCGGTAATCCACTAGGCGCTGCGGTTGCCAGAACTGCATTAAAGGTTATTGTGGATGAAAATATGATCGAAAACGCAGCCGTCCTAGGTGAATATTTTTCAGAGCAGCTTGCTGAAATACCATCTACAAAAATTAAAGAGATTCGCGCACGCGGTTTATTGATAGGGGTCGAATTGAACAATTCTGACGGAAACGCAAGAAAGTACTGCGAAATTCTACAGGAAAAGGGAATTCTTGCCAAAGAAACCCACGAAACGACCATTCGGTTCGCGCCTCCATTGATAATTGATAAAGAGACCATTGATTGGGCGCTCGATAGAATACGCGTCACATTGCGCTAGAATTCTTTATTGATATACTTACAAAAATGAATCGGCGAGCTAAAATTGTCGCAACTTTAGGCCCAAGCAGTAATTCAAAAGAAATTATTGAAAAACTGGTTCAATCTGGATTAAATATTGCCAGGTTGAACTTTTCTCACGGTTCCCATAGTTCGCACAAAAAAATAATTAAAATAATCAGAGCTCTTCCCACTAACAAAACAAATCCAATTGTTATTCTTCAAGACCTTCAAGGACCAAAATTACGCGTTGGGAAACTTCCCCCTGATGGTATTGATTTAATTGCTGGTGAAAAAATATCGCTGGTAATTGATTTAGATGATCATGATATTAATTATGATTTCACTGATACAAAAATAATATATCTGGATATTCCTAATATACTCCACTGCCTGAAACCAAAAGGAAAAATTCTTTTTGATGATGGAAAATTAGAACTTGAAATAATTGGTATTTCAGATAATGAAATCACTGCACGTGTGATGCTGGGGGGAACTCTATATTCTAATAAGGGGGTAAATCTTCCTGGAACTAATCTGGATATTCCAGGGTTCACTGAAAAAGATCAAGAGGATCTGGCATTTGGGTTAAAAAACGAAATTGATGCTGTAGCCATTTCCTTTGTACGCGGAGCAGGAGACATTCTTTGTGTAAGAGACTTCATCAGGAAAAACAGTCCTGATAGGCCTGCGATTCCGATAATTGCGAAATTAGAATTACCAGATGCGGTAAGAAATTTGGATGAAATTCTAGATGCCGCTGATGGCGTGATGGTTGCTCGTGGAGATCTCGGAGTAGAGACCTCACCATCTGATGTTCCAATAATACAAAAGGAGATCATTCAAGCAGCTAACCAAAAATCAAAAATAGTTATTACGGCGACCCAAATGCTTGATTCCATGATCATTAATCCCCGACCAACCAGAGCGGAAGCATCAGATGTTGCAAATGCGATTTTTGATGGCACAGATGCTATTATGCTATCTGGCGAATCTGCCAACGGGAAATATCCAGTTGAAAGCGTTTTGATGATGGATACGATCGTTCGAAAAGCGGAAAATTCCAGCGCTAAATGGGGGCACCAATACAAATCAACCATAAGTGAACAAACTGATGACGCTTCGGCAATTTCCATTGCTGCTCGGGATTTAGCACAAAATCGTCAGGTTAGCAGCGTTGCCGTTTTTACTCAATCCGGCCGGTCTGCATTATTACAATCAAAAGCCCGTCCGGATGTTCCAATTCTCGCATTTACACCAAACATTAATACATTTCATATGTTAGGGCTTTATTGGGGAGTCACCCCCTACCTTGTTCCATTTTCAAATACCTTGGAAAAAATGATCCGACATGTCGAGCAGGTGTTAATGAAATTTGCAGATAATCAACATGGGCAAAAAGTGATCATAATTTCCGGTTTCCCAATCGGCGCTATGCGATCAACTAATCTTGCCCTTCTTCACACCATTGGTAGTTTGGAAAAATAATCGTTACCCCAAACTCTGATTTATAAGATCCAAAGAATTCTTATCAGGTCTGATCTTATCTGGTTGAAGCCTGTTTAGTGGTTCTTTCCCCATTGAATATAACTCATAAATACTCGGAGTATTGGGGTCGACATATAGCAATCCCGTGATCAACCAATTCCTTCTAATTGCTTCTTCAAGCATCCGAATTGCCTCAGTTCTATTTGTGGGGTCATATTCCCGTTCTAATTTTTTCAGAATAACCACAGAACCATCATGCATGGTGACTTCTCTTACTGTGCCACGTTCGAAATCATCAATGGTTATTTCGTCTCTGGGTGGGATGAATTCCAATTCATGCAACGGGGCTTCATGCCCTTTTCCCCAAGAGTACGAGTGCAGGGAATAATCCTGGTTGTTAAATGTGACGCATGGGCTAATAATATCGAGAATCGCAGTACCTTGATGGCTTATTGCGGCTTTGATCAATTCTTTGACTTGTTTTGGATCACCAGCGAAGGAACGAGCGACAAAAGATGCATTAGCTGAAATTGCCTCCATCGCTATATCAACTGGTAAATAAGGATTCTCCCCCTGCCTTTTAAGTATTAATCCTTTTTCTGCCGTTGCTGAAAATTGACCTTTAGTTAATCCATACACCCCATTATTTTCAACAATATACACTAATGGAACATTTCTTCTTGCAATATGTTTAAATTGGCTTAGTCCAATATTTGCCGTATCACCATCTCCACTTATTCCAAATCCTTTCAAACTTGTATCGGCAAATAGCGCTCCTTCGGCAAGCGATGGCATTCTTCCGTGTAAACCATTAAAACCAAATGAACGTTCAAGGAAATAAGCCGCAGATTTACTTGAGCATCCAATTCCGCTAAATTTAACGAATTTTTCTGGAGGGATTTCTAATTCATGACACGCAGAAATGATCATATTAGAAATCGAATTATGGCCACATCCTTTACATAATGTAGATGGGCGACCCAGATAATCCTGCCTTGTATACTTTTTCACATCATTATGTTTTTCATAGGTCATGATTTTTTTATCCTTCCAAAAAACTTTCAATTTCTCGTGTGATCCATTCCGCGCTCAAAGCAAGCCCATCATTATGAGCAATTGAAACGAGTTTTTCAGCATATTTTGGAAAACAAATTGATAAAATATTTTTCATCTGTCCATCTCGATTGCTCTCGACCACAAATATTTGATTATGACTATTAAGGTATTTATCCAAGGTTGTATTAAAAGGCAGCGATCT
>JAUSPC010000140.1 GCA_030655835.1 Pelolinea sp. | reverse complement strand
GGTTTGAAGGATTATTGACTAACAACCATTTCGCATTTATTTCTTTTAACTTATGGATCCATAAGCGGGCTTCTTCTTGTTTAAACCGTTCATCATCAAGGAAATAATGAAATCCAAGTTTGGATGATGAAAAAGTTTTTTCTTGTTTAAAATGATCCATTGTTTAATAGAAAAAATAAAATTTTAAAATCAAATTACATGTTGCAAGATGAATGCCAATAAGATTTCCCCCCAATCTGCTATAATCGCTTGCATGATACTCGTAACAGGTGGGACCGGGTTCATCGGTTCAAGGGTTTTATTGCGATTAGTTCAATCTCGCTTTCCCATTAAAGTATTATTGCGACCTAAAAAAGGAAATACAAGACTCCCACTTGACCTGTCGTTGAATGCCGCTGTTAGCAGTCTTAATGATCGGAGAAGCTTACGGGCTGTTTTAAGCGGGGTTGATACGGTTCTCCATTTCGCAAGTGCTGAGAATGAGATCCCGCACCCGGATCTTGAGGGTGTGGATGTAATGGGCACTGAAACATTGATAAAAGCATCGGTTGATGCTGGCGTGAGAAAATTCCTCTTCCTGAGCCGAAATGGCGCAGATAAAAACTCGATGTATCCTCTCTTAAAAGCCAAGGCATTAGCAGAGGATGAAATTAAAACCAGTGGGTTAGATTTTACTATCCTCCGTGTGACAGATGTGTTTGGTGAGAATGACCATTTTTCTAATCAATTGGCAGGGTACATAAAAGCATCCCCGGGAATCGTTCCTCTTCCAGAAGGAGGAAAAATGATATTACAGCCGCTTTGGATCGAGGATTTAATTTCCTCAATCTTTCTAATTCTAGAAGATGATCTCTTTCAAAATTCGATAAATAGTATTGGAGGAGGAGAGTTTTTAGAATTTCGGGAAATTATTAAAATAATCATGCAGAAGACCGGAAAAAGAAAAATCCCAATTTCAGTCTCTCCTGCATACTTGCGGATATACAATTTATGGTTCAAACAAAGTAAAGGCGGTTTCCCCTTATCGAGCATTTGGTTGGATCTTTTAGCAGTTGACAGGACATGCGGCATAGATTCTTTACCGAGGGTATTTAAACTAATGCCTGCACGTTTTTCCCATCATCTGAGCCATTTGTTGACTGTCTAATTTAGGCTCAATAAGCTTTTACTTCAAACACTCTGCATTCGTAAGGTGATATGGGCAAAAAAATTGAATGTGATCCTTTGATTGCATCAGAGATTTTAATTTCTTCTTTTGTGAAAAAGTCAATCAGCTCAAAACTGTCTTTGATAATATTGTGAAATGGGTTTTCTATATACCCTTCAAGTTGATTTTTTGAATTATTGAAAATAATCAGACTTAGATAGTTATCGTTATTATTACTGAAAGCAATGACATCATTGGCAATGCTTTCATCGGATAATAAATAATCATATAACTGAAAATTATTCGACCCAGCAAATTTATGACGGATATCAAGCAAAGGCTTGATTTTGGATTGATGAATAACGATCATTTCATCACTTGGAGCTTCCCGGAACCGCGGTTGGATAAAATCCATTCCATAACGTTCTCTATACCCTTCAATTTGACCGTGACCAAACATGGGCATTCCCGGGAAAGTGGCTAAGAGTGTACAAACACCTAAATATTTTTCCTTTTCCCCAAATTGATTGATTGCAGGTTCTTCGTCGGGGGTAGATTGATAGTTTACTAAATGTTCCATGAAATATGGGTCCCAACTGCAAACATCCCTAATAAAACCTTTAAATTCTTTGTTTTCTTCATCACGCAGAAGGTTCATGAAAGCGCTGTTGTAAACGCGATCCATTCCTAATTTATTGACAAAAAAACCTTCCATCAGCCAAAATGCTTCAGCAATCAGCAGGGTATCGGGTGCATACTGGCGGATATCATCCATTACTTCGGTCCAAAATTCCTTCGGCATTATTTTATCGAATTCCAGTTCATCCAGATTGTTTCCACCCCTGGTCGGAATATATTTTCCATCTCCTTTGGTTGGAAACCATAATCTTTTATAATGTTGTTTTGTCAACGTCATCGCAGCATCAAAACGAATAATATCGAAATGCTTTGCTACTTCTACAATTAATTCTCGAACAGCGGTGCGGGTTTCAGGAATTAAATAATTTAATTGGGCTGTGTCATTCCACGGCATACTGGTGCCATCGTTACCGTGATAAATGAATATGTTTTTTTCAGACTGGTTTTCTCGGAATTGAAAAACTTCGGCTGCACCTGTCTGGTTGAAATACCCTTCCTCTAACCTAATTTCAGCTCTGGGATCAGACGAGAGATTTGGGGAGTTAAATCTAAAATCTGAGGATGGGTTTCTGTCTGCCTGGATATACCAATTCGGATGATCGATCACCCAGGGAGCATCAATCCCTGTATGGTTGGGAACGATATCACATCCTAATTTGATTCCAGCGTCATGCGCTTTTTCTTTTAAATTATTAAATGCAGATTCCCCACCTAAATTATCAGTTATTTTATATTCAGAAATAGAATATGCAGAAGCGATACAATCTTGTTTTCCGTAGAGTTCTTTGATCTTTCTTGAAGCTGGACTGCGTTCCCAAATTCCTATAAGCCAAAGGCCGTTTATCCCATTTGATCTTAATTCCATCAGTTCTTCAAAAGGGATCTGGTCTAAATGCTGAATTTGTCTTCCATATTTTTCGGATAATTGATACATCCACACAAACGTATTCTTTGCGATCAGCACAAGATCTTGCTTCCAATTTTTATTCAATGATGATTGATGACTCATATTATTTAAAATAGTTTCTGGGTTGATTTTATCAATGAATTTTGATTGTATCTTATATCAATTCAGGAATGGAATAAATTTCTTCTCCCGCATCCCAAAAGGGACACGCTTTAATTATTTCACAATTGGAGATCAAAGCAGAGATTGCATCAAGAATGGTTTCTTTTTGCCATCTGAATAATTTATTGATCTCATCAATTGTTCCAATGCCATTTGAACGAAAAAAAGACCGAAGGATTGATAAGATCGCATCCTCTTTGTTTATCTTATTCGATAGCTCAACTAGATCAGGAAATTCCCGCGATACAGTTTGATATATGTAAGAATATTTCCATCTGCCATTTCGAGAAATTCCGGAAGGAGTGATCCTTAAATCCCGTTGAAGCAATTCAAGCGCTCGATTAAAACTTGATACATTCTGGGTAAAAGATGCGGATAACTTTTTGCGGAGCTCAATTGTGTCCGATGGCCCAAAATTACTAAGCTGCTGAAAAATGAACTTTTCTTCAATGGATATGGATCCTTTTTTATAATGAAACAAGATTTCTTCTAATCCATCATGAACACTTGGAGTAAGAGCGAAGAAATTTGGTATTAAGTCAAGTGAAATGATCGTACTTTTCCGCCGCAATACTTTTGAGTAATACCATTTCCTTTTCCCGATCAGATCGTCTTTCCATCTCCAGGTGATATGACCGGGATCATCATGATTATTAGGAACTGGACGGTCTCCTGCAACTGCGCACCATAAACTGGGCATATTGATGCCGGTGATTGGCCAAAAAAAACTACCCCTCGATCGTTCACGAAATTTATCGCATCTTTTTTAGTCTGTATTCGAAGCTCGGGAGAGGTGTGGTATGTTTTTGAGCGGTAAGCAATAATCTGCTTTTGAGAAATAACCGGGTTAGATGCCATTGCTGAAGATATGAGTTATTATGTTGGAACCACTTCCGCCTATGTTTTGTGCCATTCCATAAACCGCTCCACCTACCTGATTTTTCCCGGCTTCTTCTCGCAGCTGTTGAATAACTTC
>JAUSPC010000145.1 GCA_030655835.1 Pelolinea sp. | reverse complement strand
CACTTCTTCTTTTTTCAAGAACTTACTTTCAAAGTACACTTTCAGGAATTCCTGTTTCTGGTATTCTTCCTGATCAGCTATTACAAAATAATCAAAATCTGATATGCGGTGGGCAAGTTCGTCCTCCAAATCAATTTCCTGGCCCGCTAATTCACGCAGAATCACATCATCCGAAGTTGTCCATGATGAAACATACATCCAACCCCAATATGCGAGACGGTAACCATAATCAGGGAACAGTCCGATCACACGGGATTCAGGCCCTAACTTCTCTCCTATAAATTCCCACTTTTTAATCTCATTTGAGTAATTCATACGGCTGAGGGATGATCGAATTTGCCATGCATTTATTCCAATAAACATCAAAACCACGCAGGTAAAAATGACCTTTGTAATATTTCGATTTCGTTCAGACACTTTTAATATTTTACCCAGCAGGATCCCAACCCCAATCGATACAGGAATGATCAGAGGTAGATGATAGTAGTCATGGGTGGTTATATGGTAAGAAAACACAAACCCATACAAAACATACCCGAGCAGAAAACCTACGAGCAGGAAGAAATACTTTTTCTTAGTAAAAAGGGAGATCCCCAAAATTGAAGCTAGGACAATAACCAGTTCAATGGCATTATCCATTTCCAATATCCACTGCAAATAGAATAAAGGATCAATCCATCGGCCTGGAAAAAACCGGAAACTAAACTGCTCACCAAGTGTGCCGCGAATCGCTATTCCATAAAACAGAAAAGCCATATAAGGCACAACAGATAATATTCCGATAGTCCAAACCCGACGATCTTTAACTACATTTTTTAGACCTAAATTCTGAATTAGAACTCCAATTATTGCAGGTGCGAGGAAAAAGACTGCAGTAGATTTTACATAAATGGAAAACCCACATAACAAACCGGTAATTATTGTCCAGATCATGTTTTTCTTTTCAATCCAATTTGAAAATGCCCAAAGAGCAGCTAACAAAGAGACAATTAATAAGGGTTCGGGCTGAAATGCACGACTTGCTGCCGCAGCATACGGCCATATCATATAGAACATGACTGCGAAAGTTCCCGCAGCGAAATCTGCAATCTTTTCAGTTAAACGAAACAGAAAAACTCCCCCCACCATCCAAAAAAGAATTGCCCAGAGTCTAGCGGCCCATAGCTGTTCTGACCCAAACAGCTGGTATGTCAATACGGTTAATCGTTCCATAACTTGCGGTTCAATCAATCCTTCGGCCTGCCACTGTTTGTACGCCATTTCCCGCTTCCATTCAGGGAAATCTTCCCGGGTTTGATAATACATACCGCGCGCGATCAGTGCCGAATGAAGCTGACGGGTAGGATGAAAATCCAGAGGGGCGTCAAAAAGATCAGACATACGGACAATGAACCCCGTCATAAAAACAAGAATTAATAATGCGTACCAAAGCCAATGGTTATTTTTCATTTTTGATTCCATGTGGTGATAATGTTCTTTCTTTTATTTTTTTAAGTAGTCTATTAAGTAATTTAGGTCCTGACGTAAGATTCTCCTGGATTTATTTTCTAGATATTTTTCCTTAAGGTTTTCCACGGGCAGAAAACTATTAATTAGAGAATAAGCGATCCTGTTCTTCTCCTGAAAAAGAATTGATGGGTTTAGATTAATACTTTTCAGGTAATTTTTGAACGCAGCCCAATTATTATTGCTGTCCAATAAGTATCTTGCCTTAACTAGGTAAGCTCCTGCTTTTATTTTTCTCTTATTTTTATTAAAAAGCATTTGTAGATCAGGTTCATCTTCTATCCAATCATATATATGAAATGCCTCTTTGCTAAAACCAGTTGGTTGGGCAATATTTTTCGCCTGTATATGAAATCGGGCCGCAGCCCAAAAATCATTTACATATTTTATCGGGTATCTTGATGCAATTTTAAGCCATAAATGATGGTCCAAAAGATAGTGGAAATTTGGGTCCAAATAATTTGCTTCCTGAAGTACTTTTCTCCTCATGAAAACTCCCGGCTGACCAATAATATTGAATTGCATCAGCTCGCTTAAACCCCAATCTCCGTATACCATTGTATTAAATATTTTTGTATCGGAATCGATCGAGAGGACGTTAGAAAAAACCATACCGCAATCCGGGTTCATGATCAATTGCTTTACCGCATTGGAAATAGCATGTTCTGTATATATGTCATCAGAATTTATCCAAGCCACATATTCACCGGTGGCTTTGGCAAAACCCTTATTGATGGCGTCTGCCTGACCCTGGTCTCTTTCTGTAATATACCAGGCCAATTTTTTCCTATATTTATCAACAACATCCTGAGTATTATCCGTAGATCCACCATCAATGATGATGTATTCAATTTCAGAGTAATCTTGCAGGAGAACGGACCTAATTGTCTGTTCTAAAAATTGACCCTGGTTGTAAGAAGGGGTTATGATAGAAACTAAGGGTAGTTTAATTTTCATCAAAAAGTGATAAATAGTCGACTTTTGGAAATACGGTAAGTTTTCCGCCTACGGTCGCATCAACTATTTCTCTCCCATTCTTCTGAAATGTGTCCCTAGCTAAACAATATCCTATTTCTGACGTATCCAAATCGGGGAGCTGCCATCTGAACCCCTTCCCAAAATATCCGGGGTGAAAATGATTTGGATCATCTCCTGCCGATTCTATTGTTGTGTTAGGTTTTCCTTTTGTCGCGAAACTGTGATCAACTCCGATCAGAATCGCTTTTGAAAAACCCATATAATAAGCAAGCTGCAGACAAGAGTATGTAACGGTTGCCCCTTCCCATAATCGCTTCGTGGCATCTTTCGCGAATTTTTTTCCGGTATAAGTTGTATACAGATAATGGAGGTTTTCCTGAGGATCTAACCAGCGCCTTGCACGCCAAGATACAAATGTCGGGATATCTACATTTTTTATTTCGTCCCTAGATTGCTCAATAACCAGATCATTTATCGAAACAAGAAAACTTGTCTTGAATCCAAGCTCTGAAAACATAAGGAAAATCCGGTTCATCCCAAAGGTGTATTCATTTTCCAGTTTTTTCATGTCCGTGTCTCGCAAACTGGGTCCATTCCCGATAATGAAGCATCTTTCTCCCACATATTTATTTTGAAAAGAACGAATGCGGTTAATGCTATCCCTTCTCCATGGGTGTGTGCGTGATCCTACATAATCGGGAAAGCGGTTAACACTATCCCACGAATTCTTTAATACCATTATTACGTTTTCTATCGGTGATGGTCTATTTTTCATATTTATTCGGTGCTCAAACGCGCAGTGGCTCCACCATCGACCACCAGAGCCTGACCGGTCATAAAGGATGATTGGGTATTATCTGCCAGGAAGTATATTGATTGGGCAATTTCTTGCGGCGTTCCAATTCGTCCGTTAACGGTCTTATTGGCAAGATTGTCCAAGCGAGACTGGATCTGGTCTCCGCCAAACTGTCCTCTATTCATGCTCTTCCTCAGCATCGGAGTGTCAACCGCTCCTGGAAGCAATGCATTCACGCGGATATTGTCGGCAGCAAATTCGATCGCCATCGCCCGAGTAAGTGCCAACAATCCCCCTTTACTAGCTGCGTATGCAGATATATTTGCGGATGTGGCGATCGCGTGAACTGAACTCACGTTTACAATCGCCCCTCCCCCTGCAGCGAGAAAGAAAGGATGAGCAAGTTTCGCCCCAAGAAAAACAGAGCGCAAGTTTGAAGCCATTGTTAAGTCCCATTCCTCAGAAGATGTTTCCAATAAGGGTTTAGATATCTGAATTGCGGCATTATTGATCACTGCATCAAGCACTGGATTAAATTCTTTAATCTGATCAAATATCTCTTCCATTTGTTCTGGATCTGAAATATCCGCGGAAATATAAATGAATCCGTCTTTTTTTTCCATTTCTTTTTGATGACGGTCGACTCCAATCACATACCATCCTTTTTCGAGGAATAGATCAACAACTGCTTTTCCAATTCCGCCATCAGCACCTGTTACCAGAGCAATTCTTTTTCGTATACTCATCAGTCAGATACTCCTGTATTTTCCTTTTTAACTTGACCAAATTTGTCAAGCGGCATTTCTAGCCCAATTAATAAATTCCGGATAGTGTTCCAATGCACCGCTTCCCAAGCCTTTGGGCTAGAGTTGGAATTATGCGGAGCAAGCATGACCTGGTCCATGGATAACAAAGGAGAGGTTTTAGGAAGCGGCTCAATCTCAAAAACATCTAAAGCCGCACCGCCAATTTTATTTCCTTCAAGACTTTCGATCAAGGCACGTTCATCAACAATTAGTCCTCGGGCTGTGTTAATAATCACTGCTGTTGGCTTCATCAGGGAAAGCATTTCCGCGTTTATCAGATGTTTGCTGGTAGGATTTAGATCACAGTTTATACTGACAAAATCCACTTGTTTCAACAGAACTTCCAAATTTACCACTTCTATTTCAAGGTCATCAACGAGATCCTGAGGTATCGGGATGATGTCATTCGCAAGCAAGCGCATATTAAATGCGCGTGCTTTTCTAAGCACCTCTTTTCCGATATACCCCACCCCGATCACGCCCAAAGCGCTTTCCATTAAAGATTTACCGGGAAATTTTTCCCAACCGCCAGATTTAACATTTCTATCCAACCAGGGTTGTTTTCGTGCGAATGCGAGAATGTAAGCTAAAACGCTATCGGAAACGGGGATTGTAAATGCATTGGTTGTACGGAAGACAGGAATCCTTAATTCATCCGCAGTGTTTTTATCGATCGAATCAATACCGGTCCCCCATTTTGAGATCACTTTTAATCTTGGGGCACACTGTTTGATCACCTTGCTTGTATATCGATCATCACCGCAGATCGTTCCATCGAATGCACCGGCATAGTTTAATATCTCATCTTCTGAGAGACGTTCATTTACATCCGGAATGATCACGCTAAAACCCAATTGTTCCAGAATTGGAATGAAACGATCGGTGTAAGAAAGCATATAAGGCGCGGATAAGAGGATTGTATATCGATTCATATTAACTTTTTTTTCTTGCCAGTCGGATTATACCAGTTACCAATTTTAACGATTTTTTAAGATACTTTCCGCGATCATGAAATCACTTTCCTCATCAATATCGAGAGACTCCTCAGCGCTTGTCTCAAACATCATCGGTTTTTCACCGATGCGGTTCTTTCTCTTCCGTAAATTTTCAGCGGTAAAAAGGTAAATACAAGAGTTTTCTTCGTATACCGGCGGCAGGTCCTGAGTCCGAAGAAGTTCACTTGGATCATGATTGATCGGATTGGTGAATTGATCCCACAATCTCGTTTGCAGACGAGTAACAGAAAAAAGCGAATCATATTTTCCAAATTGATCTTTAAATGATGTAATCGCATCAGAAATCGTCTCTGATTGCAACAAAGGATTTGTGCTGTGCGTTTGAAGATAAAGTTCAGAAGGCTCTTGCTCGGTGTCATACAATAAGATATCGTTCATTGGAATATCATCCGCTCGAAGAGACGTTGGACGTTCAATCGTCCTCACGTGTGGAAAATAGGCATTAATTCCCGCTATGATCACATCGCTGTCTGTATCAACCACAATCTTATCGATCTCTGGGCAGTTGCTTAAGGTGGTTAAAATATGATGGAAAAGCGGTTTACCAGCCATATCCCGGTAATTTTTTTGAGGAACTCGTTGTGAATGATGGCGCATTGGCACAAGCGCAATAATCTTTGAGAAAACCATACATCCTCCGGATATTATTTATTCTATTGTATCGGATTTGTTTTGATAATCTATCGGCTGCACATCTCTTTGGATTTGATGCGTGTGGTGTGAATTACCATTTCTTGGATAATAAAAAGATTGTTTAAGCTGCCAGGTTAATGGACCTGATCGGCGGTACCCTAAATAAGTACCAGAGAATTGAAACCAACGAAATTTTATGATCCCGAAAAATTCTTTAAGTAAAACATTTTCTTTCCAGGCCTGAGAAATATCACTCACCGTATTCTTGGCAAACAATCTGAACAGATCCTGGATGGAAAAATGTTCATGCGGATATATGCTCTTAAAGGCCATTCCCTCTCTGAGATAGCGTTTTTTCACCCCTTTAATCGATTCTTCGTGGACATGTTTAATTTCCGCCTGGGCAATATAGATGATCTTATATTTATTATCCTGAGCCCATTTTGCCCAAGCCAGATCTTCTAAACCGGGTAATGATTCATCATATTTGTTTATTTTCCACAAAGATCTTCTAATGGCTGAGTTGGCATTGTTACAAAAAGGATGGTCTTGTGGAGTTTGAGATTTATCAGGAAACCAATGATTAAAAATCTGCTTTTCAGTAAAACGTGAACTTTCTATTCCCCGCTGTTTTCCATACACCAATGCAACAGATGGATCAGAGAATGGGGCGATCATTTTTTCGATCCAATCAGGATAGACAGGAAAAACATGGGCGCTTGCTATCAGGATTATTTCAGATCTTGCCTCCTGTATTCCCAAATTCAACGACCGTCCAAAAGTAAAATTCTGAGGGTCTATTTTTACAATATCAACCTTTTTTTCCTCAGCAATATTAATCGTATTGTCTGTCGATCCAGAATCTACAAGGATCACCTGCACATCTTTAATGGATTGCCGGGAAATACCTTCCAATAATCGGCCAAGGTGTTTTTCTTCATTAAACGCGCGAATTACTATCGAACAGGAAGGATTCATATCTCTCTAATAAAACTTTGCTTTTTTAGTATTCCGTCCAACACCACGTCGATAACTTCCGATCGACCTCTCAACAAATCGTCGGGGGCGAAGTTCCTCAGCCGGACATATCCCCGCCATACACCGTCTTCTTTTAGGAACTGGTCAAATGGAAGTGAAGCACGGAACAATTGACTATATAGAACGCGTCTCGCGTTTTCCCGCATGGTTATTGGTTGTTCAATAGAATCTGCCCCTAAAAATTCTTCGAGAAGGTTGATATAGGAACCTTTGGAATCAGGGAAGAAAACCGTTGGAATTTGAGTGTAACGAGCTTTTCCCGCACATAAAACTGGTTTACCCATAATCGATGATTCTAAACCTACGGTCGAGTTATAAACCATCACAAATTTTGCTGCGGCAATAAGCTCATACGAACTTATATACTTATCAGGAGGAATAAATTCAAGGTTGGGTATTTCTGCAAAATTATTATTCTCAACCCATTCAGATACTGATTCATGACTTTCTTTTCCAGGTCGGATCTCATCAGGATGCGCTCGAATGATAAACAAGGTTTCAGGATGCTTTTTTACTTCATCAACGACTATATCCAACCAGCAAAACATATGCTCGAAAATCGTATTCGCGTGTGATTGACTTGTATCAAAGATCACATTGGTAAAGATTGGAACCACATCAGTGTACTTATTAATTTTTTCTAACAATGCAGGACTAAAATGCTGGATCTCCGGCCAAAACCTCACACCTGCAGTTTGAAATTTTCCCTGAAATCTTTTTTCAAGGTAATCATCCAGACGCATTTCCTGTGATTTTGACAGCTGAAAATCACCATCAATATTTACAGGATACGCGGTCGCCTCTTTATAGGTGAAAAATGCTGAAAAAGGAAGCATGCCAACTTCGTGTGAAATAACTGGAATATTCTTCTTATGAGCTGCAAGACGTGCAATCGATTCAGGTTAAAACATGCCATTAAAAACCAATACAGCTTGTGGTTGAATTTTATCAATTAGATCAGAGAAATCCCCAAATACACCCCATGCAGATCGAATGTAGTTTTGCGCCAAAAGTTTGTTGTTTTTATTATCTTTCAAATGGTGTTTTCTTAAGATCCAACGCATTGATGGAAGAACCAATTCCCCTAAAGGGATACCCTGGTAGGTGAAACTCAATAATTGGTCGAGGCCCAGATCTTTGGTCGCTTTGCTAATTTCCACATCTTCTTTATATGTAAAAGAGTGGGAGTTAGCATCTTTCAGGATCAAACGCGATGTACGTGTACATTCGCGGCAGGGAGGTATTCTCTCTGGATCATTTCTATCTGTCCCCAATACACACGGACGCAACCCATGATCACAAAACACATGATGGGTTGGGATCTGATTTTTTCTCAAAGCCAAACTTGTTATGAGTGAAAATCCTGCGTTCTGGCTCAACCCGGATAATCTGGTCGAGGCATTAAAGATTATCACCGGGCGGGTATCATCAGAAGAAAGCTCACCCGTGATCGACCTATTAACTCTCCAAACCTGGAATCTATTTAACCGGAGATTGATCTCTCGCTGTATCCGGCGGAAAATGCGACCGAGAATATCCATGATTTGGGAAAGTTACAGATATCTCCGTAATTTTTTCATGGAAGATTTTTCACTATCGTAGACCCGTTTCACCCCATCACCCAGGGATATTTCAGTTACGCGAATATATTTGACCAATCTTCGAAATCCACCAGGTTCCACAGATGCTGCCTGATCTCCGCCCCACATGGCGCGGTCGAGAGTGAAATGCCTTTCCACGACACTTGCGCCCAAACCAACTGAAATTACTGAGGGGATAAGCCCAACTTCGTGTCCTGAATAACCAATGGGGCAATCATATTTTTGTTTGAGGGTTACTATCACCCTCAGATTCAATTCTTCCGGGTCACAGGGATAGGCAGAAGTCGAATGGAGAATTACCAAATCTTCCGTACCAATCACCTTGACCGCAGCATCTATCTGTTCTGGCGTGGACATTCCTGTCGATATGATCATCGGCCGTCCAGTTGCTCGCACTTTTTTAAGGAGGCTATGATCAGTCAGGGACGCAGATGGGAGCTTATAACAAACAGGGTCAAATGGTTCCATAAAATCAATCGCTGATTCATCCCATACAGAAACGAACCAATCGATCCCTATTTCTTTACAATAATGATCTATTTCTTTGTATTGATCTTCACCAAACTCAACCTTTTCTCGATATTCCATATAGGTGATGTATCCCCATGGGGTTTCTCGCATAATATCTCGTTGTTCCTTGGGAACACATAATTCAGGGGTGCGTTTTTGGAGTTTAACTGCATCCGCACCCGTTTCTTTTGCCGAAAGGATCATATCCTTGGCAATTCCCACATCTCCATTATGGTTGATCCCGATCTCAGCGATCACATAAGCCGGATTCCCTTCACCAATTTTTCGCTCACCAATTTTTATTTCTTTTGGCATGAATTGCTCCTATTTTTGAATGGTTGAAAAAATCTAAACTGTCAAGAAATTACCGATCAACTTCATATCACACTGTTCGGTGCATTTAATATGCGGCGTAAGGTTAAAATGGTCCATACGCAAGTTCGCATACTTTTCGCTATTCCATATATCAGATAGCGATTCTGTTTTCGCATCACCTAAAACGATCTCATTATTGAAATCTTCCACACATTGGGCAGATTCACCATTTGACTTTATCGTCATGGACGACCATGGGAACTGGCAAAATTCAATCCAATGAATAGATTGGGTTTCCTGTTTATTATCTTCGTACCATTGTTGATCCTGGCTCTTCAAATACACATAGACATCCATACCCTTGAAAGCTTCTTTAAGTTTCTCGAATTCTTCCTGCTGCCACGGTTTATTGAGGTTGATCATAGTGATCACGATCGTAGTTTTAAGATTACGCTGCGCTTTGATATTTAATAATTCAACAATATCTTTGTAACTTTGTGAGAAATTGGACTGCTGACCGCGAACTTCCTTATGCCGCAGATCGTCCACACTTTCCACAGAATATTTTATGTAATCAAGTCCATTTTCAAATGTTTCGATCGTCCGAGACATATTGATATTGGCCGGATTGCAGCTAAAATAACTCGACAGACCTTTTTCAGTCATCCATTTGACATAATCTGGAATATGTTTATCAAGAAGCGGATCTCCATAACCATGCAGCACGATGACTTTTGGGATCACATACAGGAAAAAATGGTTTTCAGACATATCGTCTGGTTTAACAGCAAATTTTTCTTCAACAAAATTCTCCCATTGCTTCCATTCAGGATCAGACCACGGCTTAAGTTGATCAATGATATTCTTAAATAATGCCTTGTCCATCGTCTCGATAGGACGGGTCATCATCGTTGTTCGCGGGCACATTTCACAGCGCATATTACAGGCATTGGTTGTTTCTATGTTGTAAACAACTGGTTCACGGGAACGGAACTCCTCTAATTTTTCAATTAAAACTTCTCGTGAAAATTTTTCACCCTGCATTAACTGATATTTCAGATCATGCACTTTCATGTAAAAATTTATATCAAACATATGCTTTCTCCATAGGCAAAAAGCCTTAACCTGTTTTTAGGAAAGTAAATTATATCGTGAAGACCATTTATATTATTGATACGAATATTTTTTAATTAACATTTCACAAATTTCTCTAACGGCCCCAAATCCACCAGAGTGCTCAAGCACGATATCGGCGCTCCTTTTCACAGAAATGTATGCATCCTGCGGTGCTGCTGCAAATCCGACGAGCGGGAAACAATCAATATCATTGATATCATTTCCAACATATACCACATCTGAAAAATTGATGTTTTTCTTGTTTACAAGTTCCCTAAGGGCTATCTCTTTCTGGGCAACACTTTGGAAAACCGGGATTTTAAGTTTCTTACATCGAGCAGCCACAACCGGATTAGTTTCTTTTGAAATAACAACCACTTCAATTTCCGTCTTCTCTCTCAATAATTCCAACCCCATCCCGTCAGATCTGCTGGCAGCGATGGTTTCCATACCATCCTGGTCAACCCACACCCGATTATCGGTTAATACCCCATCAAAATCTAATACGAGGAGTTTCACCTTCTCAGGCAAAGCGCGGGATTGTTTTCCCGGATAGATCATATCCAGCAATCCCTCATTGACCAGCCGTTCAGCTCTGATCCAATCCAAAGGCGTATCAATATCGATCGCATATTTTGGATCGATCAGAATAGGTAAGATCATGTCGCCGCTCATCGAATGTTTTTTTAGCAGTGTATCTCTCCGAATGACATCGACATGCCCTGTCTGCCAATATGTTTTGGGTAATTTTTGGCGCGGGGCGTTGTATGATTCCAGAAGGCCTTCTACTTTCAATATTGGCTTGAGATTTCCATTAGGATCAATATGCCACATTTTGTATGGGTTTTGATCTGATGGGACAACGCAACGTACTGAATCTGCCTCAGGATGATTTAACAACCCCTCAATTGCATCATCGATCAATCCAATTGGTATTACGGGTGAAGTCGGGCGCAGCTGCACAACCACTTCAGGTCGATACTTTTCATTCTCCTCTAACCAATGGAGTGCATGTTCGAAAACCGGGAAATCCATCGTATCATCCCGCGAAAATTCTTCCGGTCTGGAAAATGGCGTTTCCGCTCCAAACTCACGAGATACAGACGCGATTTCCTCGTTATCTGTTGAAACTACCACGCGGGTAACATATTTAGATCTTAACGCAGCTGTAATACTATACGCAATTAATGGGTACCCGGCAAATTCCTGAATATTTTTCTTTGGAATCGATTTTGAGTTCCCGCGAGCTGGTATGAGTGTGAGAATTTCAGTTTGTTTCATCTTGTTCCTTAATCTTCAAAAATGACCCGTTCATGATATCTGCCTGACTGAAGAATTCCCCAGGCGATTTGTAATGCTTTTCTTCCATCTTTATATCCACAAATTGGCTTGATCCCATTTTTACACACATCGAGAAAATGGGACATTTCATCTAGATACATTTGATTGCGTTCATAGATGTGTTTCGCTCCAGTCTCAATGATCTCTCCAGATGCCTTTTGAATGCGTATACCACTGTTTTCATACTCCCAGAATATGGTGCCATGTGTGCAAATTATCGATAATTCATGTTTTTTCGGCTGCTGATAATAATTCAGATGTAATCCACCTGACACCCCATTGGCATACGTCATCAATACATCAGCTGTATCTTCACAATTTACTTCTAGATCGCTGAATTTACCAGTAACCGCGTACAACTCTCGAATTTCGCCAAAGATCCATCTGAGGTAATCCAGAGGATGGCTGAGCGTTAGCACAACCCCACCACCGAGATCCTGGTTTGCCGCATAGCTCGTTCTGTAATCTTCCCACGGGTGCCAACCCGGAAGATATTCACCCCAATGACATTGAAAGGAGATTGGACGACCGATTTCTTCATTTGAAATGATCTTTTTTATAGCTTCGAGTCCAGGATTAAAACGAAATTGATAGCCGGTAAAAACGACACTGCTGCTTGATTTTAAGGCAGTCTCGAAAGGCATGAGACTTTCGAGTGAATGGGAAATCGGTTTTTCTAAGAATATATGCGAATTGGCTTTTGCTGCTTGTTCAGCGACAGCCATATGCAGCGCGGTAGGATTAGAGATGATAACAGCATCTGGTTTCTCGATAAACGCCTTTTTGAGATCCAATTCAACTGGAAAATCGTGCATTTCATTATCTGGCTGAGTGCTAGTGTGCGTGCGGTAAAGGATAATATCTTTTTCACCCAAAGAAACGAGATTTCTCAGGTGCCGTCTTCCAATTGAACCCAATCCAGCTATTAATATTCTCATCAGATTTTAGTCGCTTGAATGCTCACGCATTGATAATTTTAAATAAGCGTTGATAAAAGAAATAGGCAATTTTCTTAATGATCGGAATCTGATAAATCTTCATGATCCAATTCTTAGGCGGAGTCGATCCCTCAACTGCTTCTACTTCTATATCAAATTTCCGGATAAATTCTACCCCCTCCTGGTTTATCTGATTGCCCAACAGCCGCACTGTCGCCGGGGTCGTACACACACGCAGCAGCCCTAAATCATCAATGGCTGTATCCAGCTCTCGCATTTGACCCATTAAATTGTTTTTGCGTTTTTCTGGCAGCGCTTTTAATATGCGATCTTTAATTGCTACGAATTGAAAATGGCCAGCAGAGACATAAGTATGAATTCCCTTATACGTCATGCGCACATCTTCCAATCCCTTGATCTCCTGTTGATATTGCTCCCAGGTCCGCCCCATGTTGGAAATATAATGCTGTTCAATTTCTTTTTCAACCAGATCCCCACTTTCCATTTTAACATCCGTCCTTTTTGCAAACTGCAGGGTAGTTTTTATTCCTTCCTTCATGTGCGGTTTGATATAAAAACCTGTCACAGCACCCACGTCAGGGTAGGTGTCTATTACTTCTAAATGGCGATCTAACCATCCTGGAAGAAAGAAGACATCATCATCACAATAAGCGATGATTTCGCCCGGAGCAGCTCTAAACATATATTGGAGTGCACTGATCTTGCCAATATTTTTAAGGGAAAGAATCAGAAAATCTATGTTTCCTTTTTCATGTTGTTGATTGAGGTAATTCACCACCTTGGTGCTGCTGCCATTATCAAATACCATAAGATCATATGGTTTTTTAGTATTTTTTATTATGCTTTCTATGCACACCCGCATGACATCAAATCGGTCTTTAAAATAACCAACCGCATTGGGCACATAGGTTAAAACAGCAATGGTTGCTCTCGCGGGTTCATAATCTGAACTTTTTCCCCTTCCGGGGTTCATACCAACTCTTGGCAAACGAATCTCCTGTTTAGAAAACCCTCAGGCTTTCCTCTGATATTTATTTAATGCTATCATAGTTAGGTTCTTCTATAATACATTCAACTTAATGAACAAAATACCAAGAATTTATCTTCTAAGCATAATTATTGTGATCACTTCCTGCCGGAGTGTATCATCCACTTCCGGTATTTCCGTTGATAGGATTGAAATAAAACCTCCTGAAACCAGGGAATTAACCATCTGTCTTGGATATGAGCCCGAATCACTTTACCCATATCGAGCCAGCTCGCAGGCCGCTCAGGAAGTTCTTCAGGCTGTTTACGATGGGCCGATCGACATCTTGAATGATGGACAGGTAGAACCTATCATTCTCAAAAGGATGCCTTCTCTTACCGATGGCTCTGCGTTCCTAACCCCCGTTTCCGTC
>JAUSPC010000120.1 GCA_030655835.1 Pelolinea sp. | reverse complement strand
ACATTCAATTTGCTGAAAATCGATTGAATACAAGACCCAGGAAATGTCTGTCTTTCACATCACCTGTGGTATTCTTAAAAAATCACGGTTGCACTTGAGACTTGAATTCAGCTGTAGGTAAATGAACAATTTCCTCTATTAATAAATTATACTTACCATCCCGAAACATGATAACAACTTCACTTTACATAACTATTAATGGAGGCTTGTATGGAATGGCATATTAAATGTGATCCAAAAGAAATTGCCCGCTACGTTTTCACACCCGGTGACCAGGCACGCGCGGAAAAGATTGCCAAGAATTTTGATTCTTACCATCTTGTCACGCAAAGCCGCGGTTACACAGTATATTCAGGTGAATATAAGGGTGTTCCGATGACTGCTTGCGGTATGGGAATGGGCGGACCAACACTCGCCATCGGTATGCAAGAACTTGCGAATATGGGTGCCGACACCTTCATACGCGTCGGTTCCTGTGGAGTTTTTCAGAAAGACCAAAAAACCGGGGATGTCATCATCGCCACTGGAACAGTGCGTGAAGGCGGCACCGGGAATGCATATCTCCCCATTAATTTCCCTGCCGTGGCGACATTCTCCGTCCTGCGCGCCCTCGTAGAAGCCAGTGAAGAATTAGACCTTCCCACAACAGTTGGTGTTGGTATCGCCGGTGATTCGTTTTATGGTCCGCGCGATTCTATGAAACGCGAATTGATGGTTAAAGCTGGTCTTGTATCTGCTGAAATGGAAAGCGATACACTATTTATCGTGGGAGCATACAATGGTTGGCGCACTGGCAGTATTCTTGCGTCTGACGGAGATCCGGGTGTGATCAAACCAGAGGACAAGGAAAAAATTTTTCGGCAGGGTGAACAGAACTCGATCAAGATCGCTATTCATGCCGTCTGGAAATTGGCTGAGCAGGATAAAAAATAAGAAACTATAAAAAGACCGCAATTGTTTTGCGGTCTTTTTATATATTAATTCTTTCATCTCTTCCCGTGCTTGCCATTTACGCGGTAGAACGAATGCATCGCCGCAAAAATAAGCATTAGCGCGATCAGTGCGCCGCCCAGTTCACGCGGGATACCAGAACGAATTTGCAGCCCAACGATTGCACCTGACCGCAAACCACCCAGCAACACAGACAGGACCAATGCGCCTATCGGATGAAGATATCCCGCAAATGCGACGATCAAACCATCAAAATCATTTACCGCGGAAAAAGAAGAGACAAATCGATAGTGAACCCCCAACACTTCCACCGCGCCCGCCAAACCTGCCAGCGCGCCGCTCACTGCCATCGCTGTGAGGACAGGTGCATGTTTCTTGATACCGCCATATACTGCAAATTTATGAGCCTGCGCGTTGTTCCGGATCTCCAGTCCCTTCCCGCTTCGCCACAAGAAAAGGTAAACCGAAATGACCGCGGCTAATGCAAGCAACAATCCAACCGTAACTTTTGTGCCCGGCACCAATGGAACAAGGTATGCGGATTCAGAGATACGAGGAATCCATACCTGCCCAACCAGGAAACCAGCTATCGGGTTTAAAAGCAGAGTGGATATGATCTCATTCACCCCAATAAACTCCCGTAGCAATGCCGGTACGATTCCCCATAAAGCGCCAAATAACACAGCGGCAAGCAGTGCGGTAGCCGGATGAATGGCAGGATGCATTCCCAGATGCGCTCCCACCCATGCAGCTGCGGCCGCGCCAAATAACATCTGTCCTGCCTGGCCGATCGAAAAAAATCCTGCCCGTAGCGCAACAACAGCCGATAATCCGGAAAAAACAAGCGGAGTGGCAAACTGTAGAGTCGTTAACAACGCGCAGCGCCCCGCCCATTTTGTGCAGGAAAAACCCGCATTGAACAGGTTGATATATGTCGGAATCGCTTTCTCGCCAGCCAACCAGATAAGCAGGGAACCGGCTAATAAACTGCCGGCAACTGGTATCAGTAATGTTATCCCTCGATTGAAGATTACTCGCAGGCGTTTTTGCATAATTGCGATGAAAGTCCTAACCAGTGATCTATACCTTGCGTGTTACACGACGCAGGTTGTTGGGTTTGGTTACCATGAAACCTGTACCGAAAATGCCGGAATCATGCCGCAGCGCGCGTTCATTCTTTGCTGCTTCCATATCTGCCCGGCGGATGAGGTATCCCGTTACACGCACAAATTCAGAATTCGCACTGCCAATAGACAGGTTCCGGGTGCCTTTTTCGAATGCGCCTTTGATGACGTCAAGAACAGCTGAAGGATTTTTCGCTGCCGTTTGGTCAAACTCAAGAATTGTGCTGACTCCGCCAAGCAGGAATTCATGATTTAGCGCTTCAGCTGTGATATGCGCATACAGGTCCGGTTCTTCCCCGGCTGGAATGCGTGTTGCGGGCGAAATATCAACATCTTCGGTGATGCCAACCTGGGCATGATAACATGCATAACCTGCTGTCCCTGGGCATGTATCCAATGGATATGCTTTGATGAGTGTATGGATGCGGTCAGTGATCGCTTTTGCCAGGTTATTCGCATGCGCATCATGTCCATATCGCTTTTCAGGGTGTCCGCTTTTTTCCATCAGTAAATTGACACTTTCCGCCAGACCAAATATACCCGCATAAGCTGAAAATTTTTCCTGATGAAGAAAGCCCTCTTCGACCCAGTAATTATCCTCGAACCATCCCACATCTTCCACTATATGTCTTGACCGGCTGTCAATGATCTCTATCCAAAGGGGTGCGATCCGAGGTAGAACATTGTCCAGGAAGTCTTCCGGTCCCGCCTCAGCAAACGCAGCAGCTTCTTTCAGGTTCAGGCGCACGAGGGTATAGATGCCGCCGCCCAGACGCATTCCGTTATAACAGCTCGCGACCACGTAATCCTCCCCCCAATCAGCCACCATCATTTGGTGATTGAGGAAGTAAGGTTTGGCATTTGTAAGAGCTCCAGCAACCGCTTTTTCAGCGAAGTAATCGGGGGTGACTGCAGGATCATAACGCAATGTCAGGTTAGTGAGTGTTCTAAGTTCTTTATCCACGTCTAAAAGAATATTTCCAACCCGGCTTTCAGCCGGTCCTATGTTGCCGTGTACGAATGAACTAGGGTTAAGCCGGTCCACCAACTGCCAGAAAGATCGGATGATCTGGTATGCGGTTTCTTCACTGACTGTATCAATGTACGGTTCCAGAAGTTCATCAAGCCGGCCGATAAAAACCGGATACCCACCGCTGGGAGAATAATTATATGCAGTTAAAAGCGCGGCGGTCGCTTCAAATAGATTTTCTGCAGGAGACAGCTCCATAAACTTACTTCCCTCACGCAGTAATTTATCGTAATTCGGGGCAACATAGCGCGGATGATATGGGGCAGCTCCCTCACCCAGCAGGCAGATCACACCAGTTTCCAGTAGTTTCGCAGCAGATGCTGACAGGGGCGGATAGGATAGAGCATTCACAGCTGTCGCCGCAAGTGCCCTTAATTTCTGTTCATATATCAGATCCCGCGCTTTCAGAATACCCTGTATGGATGCTTTATAGTTAGATAATTTGTCAGAAGTCAGTCCTTCTCGCAAATTCTCATACGCCTGAAAAGGGGCTGGAAGTTTAGCCATTATGTTTGCTCCATTTCTATCACTATGATTTTACATTGTGGTTTCAAGCTTTTAGTGCAACAAGATTATTAAAGACCTCGTTGGGTTTATAGTAGTTCAATACTTTACGAGGTCGATCATTTAATTTCCTTTGAACTTTTTTGATCTCTTCTTCTGATACTTGAGTGAAGTCAGTTC
>JAUSPC010000119.1 GCA_030655835.1 Pelolinea sp. | reverse complement strand
TTCACCAAAAGAATTTGGTTGAATCAGGGTGACATTGTCATTGGTGAATAAGGGTGTCATATTCACTGGTGAATGACATTATAGTTTACAAGGGTTGTCAAGTTATACAATAGCACGTATAATCCACAGAAATCTTATTTTCGTATTGGAGCATTTAATTATATGGATCAAAACAACGGGAACCAAAACATGGGGGAAAGTAGCGATGACAATAATATCACCAATATGGCTTCACTATTAGCACAGGAAGGGCTCGATCTAAATCTTCCTCAAGCCGGTGAAATTAAAACAGGTACTATCGCTTCCATCTCTCCTGGTCAGATCATGGTAGGTATTGGAGCTAAGTCAGAAGGAATCATACGAGGTGAGGAATTTGAACAAATTCCTGCTGATGTATTCGCCTCTCTCGAGGTGGGTCAGGAGATACCAGTTTTTGTTATCACACCTGAAGATCATCAAGGGAATCTTATTCTTTCGTTTGTCCGCGCATTAGAAGCGGAAAGCTGGGAAAAAGCGCAAACAATGATGAAAGAAAAGGAATCATTTACTGGAATTATTGAAGGATTTAATCGTGGCGGGCTCCTTGTGAGTTTTAATGAATTACATGGGTTCATCCCTTCTTCCCAGTTAAGTTTCTCCCGCAGAGCGGAACTGACCGGTGACACATTGGATAAACGATACGGCGATCTGACCGGACAAGAGATTACCCTTCATATCATAGAAGTTGACCAGGAAAGAAGACGCTTGATCTTTTCCGAACGGTCTGCAGTTCACGAATCACGCGACACGATCCGTGACAAAGTGATCGAAAAACTTGAAGTGGGCGATGTTCGAACTGGGCGCATTACCAGTCTTGCAGATTTCGGCGCGTTTGTGAACATTAACGGGGCAGATGGATTGGTTCACCTAAGTGAGATCTCATGGGATCGTATCCGCCATCCAGGCGATGAGCTGAAAATTGGCGAGGAAGTTAAAGTTGAAGTAATCAGCATCGACGAAGAAAAACGCCATATTGGTCTTTCCATTCGCAGACTTCAAGATGACCCATGGCAGGATCAAATAAAAGATTTGCGTGTTGGGCAATTAGTTGAAGCAACGATCACCCGACTGACCAAATTTGGCGCTTTCGCCAGGCTTACCAGCGATATTGAAGGGCTGATCCATATTTCAGAATTAAGTGATGAGCATATTGGCCATCCCAAAGAGGTCCTGCACGAAGAGGATGAGGTTACGTTGAGAATCATAAAGATCGAACAAGATTCCCATCGTATTGGGTTGAGCCTTCGCCGTGTTGAATCGCTCGCATTCGCAGATATGGATTTAAAAGCTCTTGAGGAAGAACTGGACGATACAGATATCACACTATCGACGGATGAACCTTCTTCCGATGAACCTTCTTCCGATGAACCATCTTCTGATGAACCTTCTTCCGATGAACCTTCTTCCGATGAACCATCTTCTGATGAACCATCTTCTGATGAACCATCTTCTGATGAACCATCTTCCGATGAACCACTTTCCGATGAACCACCTTCCGATGAACCTTCTGAGCCGAGCACCGAAGCAGCTCCAACTGAAGACGATTTTGAAGAAAAACTGGACTCTGCTGAAACGCCGGACGCAGATGTTGTTGAGGATGAGGCCGAGCCAACTGACCTACTGGAAGCTGAAGAAACACCCCCCGTTGAAACTCCAGAAGGCGAAACCGAAGAAGAAGAAAAAGAAGAATAGCCTCCTGCCCGCGGGATTCCGCGACACGTAAATATTTATGTGCCCGAGGGCATTTGTATGATATTTAATTACAAATGCATATTATGGCAAATAAAGAAAACAAAAAAGAACTCGCTTCTCAAGGGAATTTTCCTGTCCGCCGCATCCAGCTCGGGCTCATAATTGCTGTGGGAGGATTTTTGATTTTCATGGTGGGGGCAAGACCAGAATTATTTCTCCTGGACCGAAGCCCTGTTGTTGGTTTTATCCAGATCACAGTTATGCTGATCGGACTTGCATTTATATGCATCGGCGGCTATCTCAGTTTGGTCGGTCTGTGGAAATACAATCGGCTCAGCATCGCCGCTGAACTCGGAGTTCGTCTTATAAGTACGGGATATGTCATAGCAGTATTCACAGGACTAGCAGATATCCTTGGTCTGGGAAGTCATCCTTCACCAGAATTTATCCCTTATTTTGGCAGGTGGCAAGCTCGCGGTGTGCAAATTGCTGAGGGATTCATCGCAATTGGAATGCTGATGATGCTGCCATATACCAAACCTGATTTCCCTGAACCAAATTCATCTGGTAAAAAATAATTTTCCCTTTTTGTTATCTTCGCCCGATCCCATTTTGCTTTCTAATAAATAATTTGCAGTTTTTGTGGGTCAAATCATGTATACTGGTTGAAAAATTTTCATTGAGTGGTAATTATCATGAATTCAACAATTAAGAAACATGTTTTAGAAAATGGGCTCACCATCCTCACTAAAGAGATCCATCATGCCCCGATCATAAGTCATTGGAGTTGGTTTCGTGTCGGATCTCGTAATGAAGTGGTTGGGAAAACAGGAATCTCGCACTGGGTAGAACACATGCAGTTCAAGGGAACACCAAAATACCCTATTCATGTACTTGACGCAGAAATTTCAAAAGTTGGTGGTTATTGGAATGCAATGACCTATCTAGATTGGACTACCTACTATGAAACCCTGCCATCGGATAACGCCGAGATCGCTTTTGATTTGGAAGCGGACCGCATGATCAACAGTGTCTTTGATAAGAAAGAAACTGAACTTGAAAGAACAGTGGTCATTTCGGAGCGGGAGGGGAATGAGAACGAGCCAATGTTTAAACTAGGTGAGGCGATCCGGGTTGCCGCTTTTGAAAAACACCCCTATGCGCAGGAAGTCATTGGAGAGATGAAGGACCTGCGGACCATTTCACGTGACGATCTTTATACTCATTACCAGGAATACTATTCACCCGGTAATGCTGTCATCGCAGTTGCAGGCGATTTCAAAACAGAGGAGCTAATTGAAAACCTCACCAATAAATATCAACAGATAGAAAATAAAGACACAACACTGCATATTATCCAACCAGAAGATGACATTAAAACAAAAAAAGAGGTCACAGTGGAAGGTCCCGGTGATACAGTCTATATTCAGGTCTCTTATCGGGCGCCCAAAGCAGCAGACGAAGATTTCTTCTCGTTAATGGTTGTGGATAGCCTATTAACTGGCCCGTCTTCATTCTCCATGTTTGGAGGAGGAAATATATCCAATAAGACAAGCCGTTTATACCAAAAACTGGTTGAGACAGATCTATCGGTCGGTATTTCCGGCGGCTTACAGGCAACCATCGATCCGTATCTGTATGATATTCTCGCTGTTACATCTCCAGAGAAGAATGCCCAATTGGTGATTAAGGCAATAGATGAAGAGATTGACCGGATCCAAAATAAATCCATTTCGCAACCAGAAATTGATCGGGCGATCAAACAGGCAAAAGCATTATTCGCTTATGGCAGCGAAAGTATTACCAATCAGGCATTCTGGATGGGGTATTCATCCATGTTTGCAGATCATACATGGTTTGATGCATACATCAGCAACCTCGAAAAAGTCACCATGGAACGAATGGTTTCTGCCGCCCAGAAATATTTAGACCCCAATCACCGTGTGGTTGGAATTTATCGTCCAACTCAAAAGGAAAATTTTTGAAAATGGAGAACAAATACAAAAATAATATCCCCGGACCAGAAACAATTTCTTCTTTCGAATTGGATAATGGTACAACTGTGCTCAGCTTCAGCAATTTTAATTCTGCTTCGATAAATATGATCGGAATTTTAAGTGGTGGCGGAAATCTCGATCCGGCTGATAAGACTGGATTGGCTCATTTCACCGCAAGCCTGCTTTCAAGGGGAACAAACGATCTTCCGTTTGCTGATTTTCACAATCAATTGGAATCCGCTGGAGCTAATTTGGTTTTCAGCTGCGGGAGCCAACATGCATGGTTCCGTGGAAAAGCGCTTTCAGAAGATGCAGACCTATTGTTCCGCCTCGCATCAGATAGCCTCCAAAACCCCTCTTTTGGAAATGAATATGTTGAGCGCCTGCGAAATCAATTGATCGCGGGACTTACTATTCGTGATCAGGATACATCAGAGGTGGCGTCTATGCTTCAAGACAAATACCTTTTCCCCGGCCACCCATTTGGGCTGCCAATTGATGGCTATATTGAAACAATAAAATCCATTAATCGCTCAGATATCCAACAATTTCATCAAAAGCACTACGGTCCATCGGATATGATCATTGTTGTGGTTGGAGCGATCAATAAACAGGAAATCCGTTCACTGGCAGAAAAATATTTTTCTTCCTGGAAAACGATTGTTTCTCAAAAAGGCAATGATAGTCTAATTCCGTCTCCTCCCACAAATATCATAAGAAAACACAAATATCTTGAAGGGAAAAGCCAGGTTGATCTATTGATGGGCTGTCTTGGGCCCACACGAACCTCCCCTGATTTTTTACCGATCTATTTAGGGAACAACATTCTTGGACAATTTGGTATGATGGGAAGAATTGGAAAAATAGTACGGTCAAAATCCGGGTTGGCATATTATGCAACCAGCAGCATAAGCGCATGGTCAAACTTGGGGAGTTGGGAATTTTCCGCTGGGGTCAATCCAGAGAATCTTAAAAAAACCATCGGCCTCATTCGAAAAGAAATAAAGACGTTCGTTAAATCGCCAGTAACCAGTGACGAGCTGGAAAATTCAAAATCTCATCTTATCGGCCGCATGCCAATGTCTATGGAATCTAATGCGGGTTTGGCAAATGCCATCTTGACGATGCAGCGATTTGGTCTTGATTTTAATTATTACCAAAAATATGCCGAGTCCATTGAGAAGATCACCGCGGATCAAATTCTTTCGGCATCCCAAAAATATCTTCACCCAGATCATCTGGTGATCACCAGCGCAGGCCCAGGCGAGGACATCAATTGAAACCTATCATCTTTAGCGGTATTGACCTAATTGATATAGACCGATTTTCATTATTAGACCCTTCAATTCTTAAGAGGTTTTTCACACGTGTTTTCACTCCTGAAGAATTGGAGTACATCGGAAAATCACATAACAGGGCTGCTGGGATTTTTGCAGCGAAAGAAGCTGTATCAAAAGCACTTGGATGTGGGATTGGCCCGATCAGCTGGCAGGACATTATTATTTCACATACACCGGATAGGCAACCTACCATAACGCTCCTCAACAAAGCCCGGGAAAAATCAGCCGAGCTGCATATCAGACAATGGTCGATCAGCATAACCCACACTAAAAAAACAGCCGCCGCTGTTGCAGTTGCTGTTGCTGTTTCAGAAGATATCCTTAAATAAGTTTATTTCAATTATTCAGTGGAAAATTCCAGCCAAAAATGGTTGAGTATAACGCGTTCATTTGGAATTATTTTGATTTGGCCCCCTAGTTCTACGGGTTTTCCCAGGGTGTCTGGGTTTACATAACATTTTTCCGGTAGATAACCATATTTGGATTCAAAAAAATCAACCGCGGATGAGATCCTCTCCTTAATGTCTAAATTTATTTGATTGTCGTACCACAATAACCCTTCCTTCATACCTTACCTCTCATTCTTTTATCATTATAGCATATTTGTTCTATTATTTCCAATTTTTTTTCCTGCTCAAATAGCATTTTTAATTTTTTTAAGGTATGCTTAACCTCAAATTGATAAATCATTAGGAGGCTCACGTGATTAAAGAAGCATTACAGGATGCGGAACGAAGAATGCGCAGTTCCATTCAATCATTACAAGAAGATCTCGCCGGTATCCGTACCGGACGCGCAAACCCTGGTTTGATCGAGAAATTATCTATTGAATATTACGGTTCACCTGTTCCGCTGCTCCAGTTAGCTACGATCAGCGTCCCTGAACCTCGGCAATTAATGATCAAACCATTTGATGCCGCATCAATTAAAGATATTGAAAAAGCGATCCAGTCTTCAGACCTTGGACTGACACCGATAAACGACGGTAAAGTGATCCGTTTGAATCTCCCTATTTTGACAGAAGATCGACGGCATGATCTGAAAAAATTCGTTAACACCCGACTTGAAGAGGCACGCGTGGCAGTTCGAAATGTGCGCCGGGATGCAATAAAAGATCTGCGTGAATTTGAAAACGAAAAATTAATTTCCGAAGATGATCTGAAACGCGGGGAAGATGATATTCAAAAACTAACTGATAAAACAGTTGAGGAAATTACTTCCATTGGTACCGAAAAAGACAAAGAGATCATGGAAATCTAGCTAAAAATGGCAGACATTGAACCCATAAGTTTCGAGCGACTACCAGCGCATATTGCCATCATAATGGATGGCAATGGCCGCTGGGCTGAAAAAAGACATCTTCCGCGCATGGCTGGACATCGTGCTGGTACTGAAAACCTCAGGAACATCATCAAAGCGTGCGTTGAATTTGGTGTTAAATATCTAACCGTGTATGCGTTTTCAACAGAAAATTGGAAACGGCCGCAAGATGAAATAGATGGATTAATGCGCATCCTTGCGGATGTTCTAGAGAAGGAAATTGAAGAACTACATCAACAGGGCGTCTGCCTAAGGCATATCGGCCGATTGGAAAAATTAGATCCAAAAATACAAGAAAAGATCAATTCTGCTATAAAGTTAACAAAAAATAATGATCAACTATTCATGAACATTGCCTGGAACTATGGGGGACGCGATGAGATCATTTATGCCGTTCACCAGATCATAGAACAACAAATTGAACCTAAACAAATAAACGAGGAAACTTTTAGCGACTTCCTGTATACTCATCAGTCACCCGATCCAGACCTCGTCATTCGCACTTCTGGCGAAATGCGCACTTCCAACTTTCTACTTTGGCAAAGCGCCTATTCAGAATGGTACTTTACGCCTGTATTATGGCCCGATTTCGGTCGCGAAGAATTGATGGAGGCTATTTTTGATTTTGGAAATCGGGAAAGGCGCTTCGGAGGCCGTAAAAACAAAGATTCCGATAAATCCTATGCTGGTTAGACGCGCCATCAGCGCATTGGTTATCTTACTCATCGGGTTATCCCTGGTCCTTATCGGCGGATGGGTTTATGCGATCGGCATTACAGTAATTTTAGGTTGCGCTGCCTGGGAATTCATCAATTTATTCAAAAAGGGTGGGTATGATCCAAACCCATATCCCCTTTTATCTGGCACAGCTGCGATCACGATCTCAACTTTTCTGGATAAACAAACAGTCACCTCACTTTTTTACGTGATCAGCATTTTCCTAATTCTCATATCTACTGCGCTGAATTACAGAAAGAAAGAAAAGACAGCCGCTTTCGACGTCGTTTTTGAAATAGCCGCTCTGTTTTTTATCACGTTCTTAGGAACTTACTTGATCAAGATCCGCATTCTCCCTAACGGATTATTCTGGATCATGATTAGCATCCTTCCAGTAGGAATTGGGGATGTCGGTGCATATTTCACTGGAAATTTGTTTGGCAAGCATAAATTAGCCCCAAAATTAAGCCCAAACAAGACCATTGAAGGATATTTTGGTGGGGTTTTCGCGGCAATATTAACCAGTTATGTGGTTGGATTAATTGCCAACCATTACATTCCAACCATTACAATTTTAAGCGCTGTCCTGATCGGATGCGTCACAGGACTGCTTGGTCCTGTTGGTGATCTTTCAAAAAGTATTTTTAAAAGACAATTCAATCTTAAAAATACAGGGGATATCATTCCCGGCCATGGTGGAGTTTTAGACCGTATTGATTCCTGGTTATGGGCAGCCCCAATAGCCTATTACCTAATAATTTTCTTCTTCTTATAAAAACAAGTTTGCCGCAGGTTTCTGCGGCAAACGTCTTTATTGGATGATGAATGTCATTTGCACCTGAGCGCTGACCGAAATTTGTCCAGATGCGACCGGTACTGATTCAGCCACTCCTCCGCCCCCGCCTAATCCATATCCATAGAATGGGGCCGCAGAAGAAAAAGAGGAATCAATAGAGATCAAATCTCCAAGCTCAACCCCAGCCGCCAAAGCCAATTCCTGCGCCTGAACTTGCGCTGATTGAACTGCCAGCTTACGAGCGGTCGAAAGTGCTTTAGATTTATCCTGTACATCAAAATTGACGCCATAGATGATATTGGCCCCGCCCCTTGCGACTGCATCCAATACCTCACCCATGCTTTCGATCTGGCGCACAGTGACATATACCGTATTCTCAACCATGTAATATGTGCTGGTGGGATTTCCCTGGTAATCATAATCGGACTGCTGATAGACATTGAAATTGGATGTCTGGATATCCTTCTCGTCAATACCCTGATCTATCAATGATGCCTGGATAGATCTCGCCAGTTCATTATTCACCGCGATCGCCTCAGTAACAGTTGCTCCCTGATATCGGACGCCAACATTTATATACCCAATATCCGGCACAACATATGCTTCTCCCGACCCAGTCACCGTGATCACTGCCGGTTCCCCGTTCTGGCCAACAACTGCAGCGCCTGCGCCGGAACAGGAACTAAGCGCCAAAGAAAGCGCTCCTAAAACAAAACCAATACCCATTATTTTTTTCATGCTTACCTCCATATATATATATTATATGAACGGAAATTGATAAAAAAAGTTCCCTGGTCTATTAAATTATTTCAGGGAATATTTATATCTTGAAGGCAATGTAATTACATGTTATTATAATTATGCTCTTTCAGCCGATTGCCCCCCTCAATCGGTTGGAAGGGCATTTTTCTTATTTTTTCCTTGTCGTACGAATGATCACTAAAACCCCGGCGATGATCAGAAGAGCTGGCCATATGTATTGAGAATATGACCAAATATTCAAATTGATATACTCATCCACGAGATAATAAACACCCCAGGCGATCATTCCCACTCCAGCGAAAACGATCAATTCAGAACTGGGTTGACGGGTGATCTTTTGAATCTCACTACCCATCTGCCGGAAACGTGCACCCAGATCATTCATTTCGAATTTTTCATTCACATCGACAGATGATTCTCTTGGAACAATGACCCATAAGAGTATATAGATTGGCACAGAAAATTCACCAAGAATTGTCCAAACGACAAAGAATATACGGATAAAGACAGGGTCGATGCCCAGAAAATCACCCAAACCAGCGCAAACACCACCCAAAACCTGATTAGATTCACTGCGGTACAAACGTTTTGCCATAATTACCTCTCAATTTTATTTTGTTTTACTGTTTAATATACGTGTAAGAGAATTATAAGTTTCCCATAAATAAAGGTGTATCAATATTGACTTCTCAATGCACTCTTTCTATAATTATAATAATCAATCAATAATAATAAACTTACTGGAGATTAAATGTTACCTTGCACCTGTCATATGCGGAATAGCTGATTTTATCCGCATTCATTGAAACCAGACACCTTCTGAGAAGCGCGGATAATAATCTATTCCGCATTAAAAACCCCAAATTTCAGAAGGTGATTTTATTTAATAAAAAGAAAAGAGGAAAAATGAAGATTGCTAACAATATCACTGAATTAATTGGCAATACACCAATAGTGCGTTTGAATCGCCTCACAGCAGAGCTTCATGCGACCATCGCTGTAAAATTAGAATATTTCAACCCATCACACAGCGTTAAAGACCGCATTGGCGTATCAATGATCAATGCGGCTGAGAAGGATGGTTTGATCAAAGATGACACCATTATCCTGGAACCATCCAGTGGAAATACTGGCATCGGCCTTGCGTTCGCGTGCGCTGCTCGGGGGTATGAATGTACGATCATTATGCCAGACAAAGTAAGCAATGAACGTGTCTTAATGGTAAAGGCATACGGGGCGCACGTCATTCTTACTCCCGGAGATAAAGGAATGCAGGGCGCGATCGACCTCGCAAACGAAATGGCCGCTGAAGATAAACGCTATTTCACCCCCAACCAATTTAGCAACCCGGCTAACCCTGAAATTCATCGGCAGACAACCGCATTGGAGATATGGAAAGATACGGATGGCAAAGTGGATTATTTCGTCGCAGGGGTCGGTACTGGTGGAACCATTACAGGTGTGGGAGAAGTTTTAAAAGCAAAAAAACCCATGGTAAAAATCGTTGCTGTTGAACCGCAGGGATCACCGGTATTATCTGGCGGCAAAAAAGGCCCGCATGCTATTCAAGGAATTGGACCCGGATTCATACCCGAAATCTTAAACACAAGCATTATCGATGAGATCATCCAGGTTCCGGATGAAGCGGCTTTTGCTACTGCTCGAGAAATGGCAACGAAAGAGGGGCTGCTGGTTGGAATATCCTCAGGTGCTGCCGTATGGTCAGCAATTCAGATCGCTAAAAGAAAAGAAGCAAGCGGAAAATTGATCGTGGCAATTATTCCATCATTTGGCGAACGATACTTAAGTACGGATCTTTTCAAAGACCTAAAATAATAAATGAGGTGTAATGTTTAAGAAAATGCGAGAAGACATCCAATCTGTGTTTGATCGTGACCCTGCCGCCAGAAATGCGGTTGAAGTTTTTCTGTGCTATGCAGGCTTACATGCAATCTGGGGGTATCGAATAGCACATTGGTTTTGGAAACATCAATTCATTATACTCGGGCGCTGGATCTCACAGATCACCCGGTTCTTCACAGGTATCGAGATCCATCCAGGCGCTTCAATTGGAAAACGGTTCTTCATTGATCACGGGATGGGAGTCGTCATTGGGGAAACCACTGAAATAGGTGATGATGTGACCATATATCACGGTGTCACGCTCGGAGGGGTCAGTTTAGAAAAAGGTAAACGTCACCCTACGATCGAGAATAGCGTGGTCATCGGTGCAGGCGCAAAAATATTAGGTGCCATCACTATCGGTGATTGCAGCCGCATTGGGGCAAACGCTGTTGTGGTTGATGATGTGCCGCCGGATTCGGTAGTGGTGGGGATTCCCGGCCATGTTTCTAATAAGGAAGATCCGTCTGGAGAAAAAAAGCCGGACTTCGACCACAACAAACTACCCGATATGATCGAACTGCAAATAGAGGATTTAGCTGCGCGGCTGGATCGGATCGAAGCGCACGTGAAAGATTCTTTTCCAATTGACCAAGGGTAACTCCGAATAAGGCGGACTATTCAGATGGGGGCGTTTTAGGTTTCTTCCCCTTTGCACTCGTTCCGACAACGATCAGTACCAACCCAATGCCGCAGATCAAGACCAGCGCCAACCCCATTGTTTGGCGGCTAAGCCCCAGGAAACCATTTTCGGTGGTATCTCCATCTGGTGTGGGTGTGTTCACATTTTGAGCCGTTTGCGCAGGTATTGGGGTCCGTGTTGGCGGCCTTGGGGTTTGAGTTGCGGTTGGAGATGGCGTCGGTGTATAAGCTAAGCGCACCAGCAAATTTTGTCCTTCATATATAACCGCACCGGCAGAAAGATTATTTAAGCCTAAAAGCTGATCTACGGTAACCTCATAAGCAGCAGCAATACTCCATAATGCCTGCCCAATTTTTACTTCGTGAACGATCGAACCGTCCTCACCAGGTGAAGCAACCGTGACTGGAGCAACTTTTGGCGTTACGGCTGTGGTTGGAACGGTCGAGGCAACGCCGCCACCTGAGGATCCATCAGAGCTATGTTCAATCCCAAAAACTACAATAAAATATCTAAAGCCATCTCCTTCAGTTACTCCAGCACCTATATGGATATTATCGCTATTTAATATTGTATTTTTATGGACAATAGAATTATTCCAAAAACCATAAAGAGCATCTTG
>JAUSPC010000110.1 GCA_030655835.1 Pelolinea sp. | reverse complement strand
ACGAATGGGCTGATTCGCCAATACATTCCCAAAAACACTGATTTTAGTAAATTAACGAATGCAGACATTCAATTTGCTGAAAATCGATTGAATACAAGACCCAAGAAGTGTCTGTCTTTCACATCACCTATGGTATTCTTAAATAATCACGGTTGCACTTGAGACTTGAATCCAAGTAGCGAAATTGTGTCCATAACTGAAGAAGATTGTATTGCATATATAAAAAACATGATAATCAATCGTACCTTTGATGGTTACATGACAGAGATTATTACAATATATGGTCAACTAGAACAAATTTTAGGGGTAAAAATAGAACCAGCAAGCGATGAATGGGATAGATTATTCAATGTAGATTTTTTTATCCCAATTAATTCCTCTTACATTGGCCTTCAAATAAAACCAGTTAATGATGTCTCACACATACCTGAAATTTACAAAGAACATACGATTCAATTAGAAACTCACAAGAAGTTTCAAAGCGAATTTGGTGGGAAAGTCTTTTATATATATTCAATAAAAGAAGGAAATTCAAAAAGAATAGCTAATGGCGAAGTCGTAAAAGATATTGAAAATGAAATGAAAAGATTATCCATTCATTGATAATATTATTTTCGGCATCCCTTTATTCTTTCATACCGATATCATTTCAAGCGTAGAATTTCTTTTTCGATTTATGATGGAAATTTCTGAAAAAATCTTGTAAATTGACTTGGCAATTAATATGAACACATTTTTTCAAATTGCTTTGAATTCAATAAATATTATTTAAAAGCCATGACATGAACATTGAAGGAAGCGGGGCATAACAGAGGTATGATAAGCCTTTCCGGGCAAACCCACGAATTCAACCATCCAGAGATTAAAAGAAAAGAGCGGGCGATGGGACTCGAACCCACGAATATCAGCTTGGAAGGCTGATGCCTTACCACTTGGCGACGCCCGCGCAATCTATATTCTACCATTTCCGCAATGCTGGTCAAGAATTGGTATTTTAAAGAACCCACTTGGTCGGATTGGTGATCATCACATTAAAAACATGCCGGGGAAACATGCCGATAATTAACGTTGTTGCAGGTGGATAAAAGAATGATCTCAATAATTAACCTAAAAGAGGGACAGTATAGGACCTCCATACGAGGGTATCTCTCATCATCTTCCCACGTCAGCGGCGGCATTCACTGTCCCTCTATATATATATTATAAAATTCTTTGCCCATTTACAAGAGAACAAATTATCAAATGAATGACTTACTTCCCCCTTTAAACCTACTGCTTTCCACTGGGAAAAAGTATGTGCTTCCACGTATAATCTGGATAATCTTTAAATAGTTGAGGGCAGCAAAATTGAAAAAAAATTTCGTGAATCGAAAAGCGGTCACTGATTTCTTATTTATCATTGCAGGTTCTTTTGTTCAGGCGATCGCCATGCGCCTGTTCCTCATCCCCGGTCTGATGGTCAGCGGCGGGATCAGCGGCGCGGCGCAGATCGTTCAGTTCTACACAAATTGGCCGATCGGTGTGATGGTCTTTCTCGGCAACATGCCCTTATTCCTGCTCGGATGGCGCTATCTGGGCGGGACGCGTTTTGCCCTGCGCACAGCCCTGGCGATCACTTTATTCTCGATATTCACCGATGGATTGGTATTCTTTCTACCCGTCGAAGGGATCACCCAGGACATCTTTTTACTCGCTCTATACGGGGGCGTATTTTTAGGTATCGGCTTAGGCCTGGTTTACCGCGGCCGCGGGACCAGCGGCGGGTCAGATATATTGGGCCGCATTCTTAACCACCAAAAAGGCGTTTCCATTTCACAAGCGTACCTGATCACCGACGGGCTGGTTGTGCTTGCATCCGGTTTTGCTTTTGGTTGGGAACGCGCTATGTATGGATTGGTCGTCATCTATATCAGCGGACTAACCGCGGAATTGGTATCCGAAGGAAATAACATCTATCGTATGGCAATGATCGTTACCAATCAGCCCGATGAAGTCTCGAAGCAAATTTGTGAGATCTTAGAGCGCGGGGTTACCATACTGCCTGGAATCGGAGCGTGGACCGGCCAGGCGCGCCCGGTGTTATACTGCGTGCTCACCCGCGCGGAGGTCAATATTCTAAAAACGATCGTCAGCGAGACAGACCCGAAAGCATTCATGGTCATTGGACAGGCCAACGAAGCACTGGGGGGAGGATTTCAACCTCTCAGGAATGATTAATATTGATCAAGTTTGCTGCCATAACTGCCCCTGCGGACAACGCTAATTGACCTAGGTGATAAGAAATTCGCACCCACAGGCGTGCATTTGGAAAAGGACGCACAAATCGATCCAGGGCTAAAAGCACATCAGAAGCGAAAAACAACAGCGCGCCGCTTGCTGCCAGCCCGGAAGCATACGGCGGCCAATCCGGCCGAAATAGTGTCCATAACGCAAATAACAGCATCACGCTGATCGCGGTTGCATAAATTCCTACAGGGAAAACCATTTTCCGATGGGCTTTACTTTTAGTAAGGTTTTTTACCATCACCACCAGGATACTTATCCAGACACAAAAAATCGCACCCAGCAAGAACCAAAACTGAAATGTGACCGATGGTAGGCAGCAGGAAAGACCAACCAGATATACTAGATGGGTTAATAAGAAAACGGTTAGCCCAAAGATGAAGAAGCGGTAAGAAAATAATAAGAAAATATCCCCGATCAGGGAAAAGCACAATCCCAGTCCAAACCAAAGCATGCTGCTGCCAGAGACGTACATGGAACAAAACCAGATAATGAGGAAGAGCATGGCCAGCGGTTTAGTGGCATACTTTACCTCTTCCCAATCCTTCCATATTGCTGCCCAGTCAGCTGCGATAAAAAACAGCGCCAGAAACAGCCAGAGGTTGGGCACTTACCTGCCTTTTGGATCCGAATAACCCATTTGTTTTAGAAATTCCGGGTCAGTCCGCCAGTTCTTTTTTACCTTGACATGCAGATCGAGAAAGACCTTCCTCCCAGACATAGATTCGATCGCTATGCGGGCAGCTGTCCCGATGGATTTAAGCATGCTGGCCTGTTTGCCGATCACGATGCCTTTTTGGGAATCTCGTTCAACAAAGATCGTAGCGGTAATATATGCCCCGATCTCATTCCTTTCCTTATATTCATCAATACGCACAGCAATTGAGTGCGGGATCTCGTCATGTAATTTATTTAGCGCTGCCTCACGGATCAGGTCAGCCGCGATCTCTCTTTCATAAATATCCGTGATCTGATCGTCCGGGTAAAACGGCATGCCTATCGGAAGGTGTGTAAGAATGGCTGTCTGCAGCGCTTCAAATCCAGTTTTCTTCGCCGCGCTGATCAACACCTGCTCTGCGGATGGCAATAATTTCTGAAAGATCTTTTGCTTAATTTCTAGATCATCAACATCGTTGACCAAGTCGGTTTTGTTCAACACCTGTATAATCGGCCTTATATTTTCCAACCGCTCGGCGATCAGTCGATCTTCAGTATGTGGATCGTCGCTGGCATCCACCAACCACAGAACCAGGTCCGCATCCTTGAGCGCTTGCATGGCCACAGCATTCATGCCTTCACCCAATGCATGCTTGGGTTCATGGATGCCCGGGGTATCCACAAACACGATCTGCATAGTCTCATCGGTCAGGATACCAAGTTGGTTGAGGCGGGTTGTCTGCGGTTTTGGAGACACGGCAGCGATCTTCTGCCCGACAAAAGCGTTGGTCAGCGTGGATTTTCCCACATTCGGGCGCCCCACTACGGCCACAAAGCCCGCTCTAAAAGAATCATATTTATTGGATGAATTCATGTCCCTATTATATGCAAATACCCTTGATCAGGTAAATTACTTCAATCCGCTGTCCACTGCACGGCACCATTCTCGATCCGAACGCCTTCAATTTCAAGAAGCATGGCCTTCGTTAGAATGCCGTGCGGGGATGAAAAACCATGCAATTGGCCGTCCTGCGCAACGACTCGATGGCAGGGGATAATAATTCCGATCGGGTTGCTGGCCAACGCGCCACCCACCGCCCGTGCCGCACGCGGCCGCTTGATCCGCGCCGCCACTTCCCCATAGGTGAATACCTCACCAAAAGGAATCTCTTTCGTTTCCAGAAGCACGTCTCGCTGAAAATCAGTCACGTCCTTTAAATCAACAGGAACGGTAAATTTCTCCAGTTTCCCATCAAAATAATCCTTCATCTGAGAAATCGCTTCATCTGCAATGCGCGCAGATCCAGGGTCAGCAGTTCTCTCATCGAAAAGCCGCAGGTCATCTTCTGTAATAATGGATAAAGCAATCAACCCATCTGAGCTGGCCGCAAAAAGGATCGGTCCAACAGGCGAAGACTTCAGCAGCCGGATACTAAGCTCACTTTCATTATTCTGTAATTGTTTTAGTTTCATATCTATATCTTCCTTTGAATATAAAATTATTATTGCATAGAATGAACACTTTTATTATAGAATAAGCGTTCCAAATCGTAGGGTAAGCGTAGGCTTTGCGTCAAGTAAAAAATCCATTAATAGTCTATAGTATGTGCAAGGGCAACTTCTCTTCTTCTCCTCCTTATGAGAGAGCCGGAACCGGCGTTTCTGGCTCTCATTATTTAACCAACCTTTCTTGAAATCTCCCGGTTATGATACACTCGAATTAAAATATCATCACGCTGATCGCGGAGGGAAGAATGGCTGACAAACAAGAATCTTATCCAATTGAGATCGGGGGCGTAAAACGCGACCTGCGTTTATTTGAGATCAAACCAGGTTTAAAAATTGCCATAATTAACATTCTGGGTGATGCTGAACTGGTGCAGGTATGCGCGGAAGAACTGGGGAAAAAACTTTCCAACATCGATTACGATGTGATTGTCACCGCAGAATCTAAGAGCATTCCCCTCGCCCACATGTTATCGGTTGTGACCGGTAAGCCATACGTCATTCTCCGAAAAGATTACAAGATCTATATGGGGGACGCGATCCTGGCGGAAACGGTATCCATCACCACGGGAAAACCGCAAACTTTGATCCTGGACGAAAAAGATATCCCTCTTTTGAAGGGGAAGAAAGCAGCCATTGTGGATGATGTGATCAGCACTGGTTCCACCTTAGAAGGCATGCGAAATATTTTAGAAAAAGCCGGCGCTACCATCACGGTTGAAGCAGCCATCTTTACCGAAGGTGACCCTAAAAAATGGGATCACATCATCGCGCTCGGTCATCTACCCATTTTCACTGATTAGATAACAAACGCTTTTAAGGCGCAGGAAATCATCTTATTCACCGATTTGTTCAATATGTACACTGCGTGACGGGCTGCAGATATACGTACTTGTTGTCATGCCATATTCATTCGCATACATATCAATTAATGTATTTGAAAAATTCTCTACCTGATCCCATTCAACAAAGTTCACCGTACAACCCCCAAAACCCGCACCTGTCAGCCGTGCGCCGTAACACCCATCGATCTGGATCGCGATATTAACCAACGCGTCCAATTCTGGGAGGCTGACCTCGTACAGATCTCTCAAGGATGCATGCCCCGCCACCATCAATTTGCCAAATCCAGGCGCGTCATCGGTAATGAGACAGCGGCATGCCTGCTTTACCCGTTCGTTTTCCTCCACCACATGCTGTACGCGTTTCATTAGCACTGATGGTAAAAAACCTTCAATTTCTTCCAGATCCTTGGGTAGCACATCACTCAGTGAGCAAATATTGTGTTTTTGTTGTTGAATAAGCACTAATGCCTGCTGGCATTCCTCCCGGCGCAGGTTATAGTCTGAGGCAGATAATTTTCGCCGTATGGTCGAATCTGCGATCACGATCGCAGTGTTCAGCGGGAGCGGGATTGGCTGCCAAGTTCGGCTGCCGGTATCAAAAAACAATGCGCAGCGGGCGACTCCGTGAGCAATAGCAAATTGGTCCATCAATCCACAGTTCACACCCACATAGGTATTTTCTCCATACTGGCATATTTCTGCCATACGCATGCGGTTGATCTCCCATGCACCAATTGTTTTCCAGTATTCCGCGAACGCCAGCTCTACCGCCGCGGAACTGCTCAATCCGGCACCAATCGGAAGGTTTGACATGTAAGCCGCTTCCATCCCACCTGGCGTGAACCCTTCCTTTTGATACGCCCAGGCCACTGACGCAGGGTAAAGTGCCCAATCTGGCAGCATGTCCCCGCGCACATCACGCTTGTGGTCAAGGTCTTTCAATGAGAATTCAACGGAAGCGTCCAGGTCCAATGCATGCAGGGTGACCGTATTATCACCATGGGGTTTGATCGCCAGTTTCACATATCTGTTTATGGCTGCCGGAAGGACTACGCCGTTGTTGTAGTCGACATGTTCGCCCAAAAAATTTACCCGTCCGGGAGAAATTACCAACCAGGAGGCGTCTGGAATTGCTTTTAAGAGAGGACTCTCAAGGGTCTCATTGAATGAGTTGATCAATTTTTGTTTGGAGTTATGGTTTTTCTTTTTTAATTCCCGCTCACGGCGCATCGCGTCCGCCCGGTTGTCTAATTCTTCATAATAGACAAGAGATACCGGTAGATGGGATCTTGTATAGCGAGCCCCTCTTCCTGAATTATGTGCCTGCAGCCTTTTTACCAAATCAATGGTCCAACCGGTATAAAAACTCCCATCCTGACATTCAAGGATATAACAGTAAAAAGGCATTTAGGTATCAAGCGCCAAATATTTTTTAAAAAGTTTCAAATACCACCCAAAAGCAATGTCGCCATGCCATTGACGATCGGCCTGATGATCACATCGATCAAACTGAACCCGATCAACGGGCCTAAAAATAATAAACCCATTAAAATATAAGGACCATACGATTTGATCGACTGCCAGTTGTCTTCCCAGGCAGGGGGCAGTATAAATTCGAGGATCTCTTCTCCATCAAGAGGGGGAAGCGGAATCAGGTTGAAAACCATTAATCCCAGATTTGTAAAAAGAAAAAATAACAGGAACTGATAGGGAGTCGGGAATAGATCAATCAAAGGCAGGGTTGGTGTGACCAAACCGAATCTCAAGGGGATGGAAGCCAGTACAGCCAGTAAAAAATTGGAGAGGGGTCCGGAAATGGCCACGAACATCAAAGCAGATGGAGAATGCTGACGGATCTTGCTCGGATTGATAGGCACCGGTTTTGCCCACCCAAATCCCACGAAAATCAGCATCAGACTTCCAAGTAAATCTAAATGCGCGATAGGATTAAGCGTCAGGCGGCCGTATAGGCGGGGTGTATCGTCGCCGAATTGGGTTGCTGTCCAAGCGTGCGCAAATTCATGAAATGTGAACGCGATCATCAGCGTGATGACACCGGATATGAAATAAGAAGGTGAATTGTTTAGCATGGAATAACTATAATCTGAAAACGGTTGTTTTACAACTTGCGTTATAATCCAACCATGCTTCCCGACCTTGAGTTAAACGACATTCTAAGGTTGAAAAAACCGCATCCTTGCGGTGGATATGAGTGGAAAGTCATCCGCCTTGGTGCGGATATCGGTTTAGAATGCCGATCCTGCCAGAGGCGCGTTATGCTTAGCAGGCGAGAATTAAAAAATCGATTGAAAAAAAACCTAACAAGGGTAATTAATGATTAAAACGGAAACCACTAAACCACACATCGTTTTCCTCTTTTCCGATACCGGTGGTGGGCATAGAAGTGCGTCCGAAGCGATCATCGAAGCGATCGATCTGGAATTTCCTGAAAAATTTACCTACGAGATGGTGGATTTTTTCAAAGAATATTCCCCGCCACCATTAAACCTGGCCGGTCCAGCATATCCGTTGATGTCCCGCATGGAATATATGTGGGAGTTTACATTTAAATCAAGCGATAATCCGGACTTCATGAAAGTTTTGTTTTCCGCATTTTGGCCATACATCCGATTTGGAATGTATAAAATGCTGAGAGAGCATCCCTGCGATATGTATGTTTCTGTGCATCCTCTGATCAACATCCCTTTCCTGCGTGCAATGCGCAAGCGGGGAAATAAAACCCCCTATATGATCGTCGTGACAGATCTCGTTTCCACACATACCGCCTGGTTTGCAAAAGATGCAGATCTGATCAGCATTCCCACTGAGCAAGCCCGTAAACCAGCGCTACATTCAGGAATTGATCCCGCTAATTTAAAGATCATTGGGCTGCCCGTTGCAGACAGATTCTGCAAACCGCCAGGGGACAAGACAGAGCTTCGAAAAAAATTAGACTGGCCGTTGGACAAGACCATCATTCTTCTCGTTGGCGGGGGTGAGGGAATGGGACCTTTGGGAAGTGTGACTAAAGAAATTAACCAGGCGAAACTTGACGTTGGTTTGGTTGTCATCACGGGACGCAATAAAAATTTAAAAGAGGAATTAGAAACATTAGATTGGAATATTCCATCTCGCATTTACGGATTCATCACAAATATGCCGGATTTTATGCGCGCAGCAGACATTCTTGTCACAAAAGCCGGTCCGGGTACGATCAGCGAAGCGTTGATCGCAAATCTTCCCATCATCTTATATCACCGAATTCCAGGCCAGGAAGAAGGCAATGTATCATATGTAATAGATGAAGGTGCTGGTGTCTGGGCGCCAGATATAGAAGATATTATCAGCACATTAAAAGATTGGCTGCAAAACCCTGAGAAAAGAGATGATGCGGTCAACCATGCCAAACGTTTGGCTAAACCAGACGCCTCACGGCAGATCGCTCGAACGATCAACCAAATGATCAAACCTAAAATTAAATGGTGATTCATGCCTATCCTTGACCCAAATTCCTTTGAATTCATCAGCCGAAGTCCAGACCAAACACGCCGCATCGGGATCCGGTTGGGGAGCATGCTCAAACCACAGGATGTGATCTGCTTAAGTGGTGACCTTGGAGCAGGTAAGACCACGTTAACTCAGGGGATCGCTGTTGGTTGGGGTTCATTAGATCAAGCCACAAGCCCCACATTTGTTCTGGCAAAGAATTACAGGCGGCCAGACGGATCAGAAATGGTTCATCTTGACGCATACAGATTAGAAAATGCGTTTGAAGCTGAAGATCTGGATATCGACCAGATGATCCATTCGGGCCCATTCATCGTTGAATGGCCGGAGCGCATTTTGAAAGCACTGCCTGAAGAACGTTTATGGATACAAATGACCTGGCTTGGAGATGAGCAGCGCGGGTTGATGATTACTCCAAAGGGAAAAAGACATACTTTTATTTTAGATAAACTAAAGAATGAAATGATAAAGAGTTTCCTATGATCTTAGCAATTGACACATCAACTCAATGGATGGGTATCTCACTTTTTGATGGGAGCCTTATCATCTACGAAAAAATTTGGAAAACAAACCGAAGACATACCGTGGAACTTTCTCCAGCAATACATAGCGCACTGCTCGATACCGATACCGACAGAAAAGACCTGCAGGCGATCGCGGTTGCTATCGGGCCTGGATCATTTACAAGTTTAAGGATCGGGTTAGCGGCAGCAAAAGGCTTATGTTTGTCTTTACACATTCCTTTAATAGGTGTCCCTTCTCTCGATATTACCGCGCGGGGAATACCAGTACAGGATAACATTGATCTGATCTGCTTACTGCGCGCTGGAAGAGAGCGGTTCGCGGCCATGAAATATAGCAACAATAATGATAAATGGGAAAGCGTTGGAGAGTTCACCGTCGTATCCGCCCATGAACTGGAAACAATCATCACCTCACGCACATTGGTTTGCGGAGAAATGAACAGTGAAGAGAAAAAGATCTTGTCTCGGCGGTGGCGTAATGTGGAAATTTCGGACCCACCGTTAAACATACGCCGTCCTTCGATATTAGCAATTATTGCTTATAGTCGCTTTGCCGCAGGTGACTTCGATGACGCAGCAGCATCCGCTCCCATCTATCTCAGGACTGTCAAGAATGTAGATAGCTGAACACCAGTATAATTCTGGGGTAGTTCTTGACCAATAAAATGATACATGCCAGCGAAAGGAAACCATGTGAACGCGGAAAATACATTAGCTGAGATCGCCAATACAATACGCCAATGCCAAAATTGTGAGTTATCGCGTACAAGAAAAAACGCCGTTCCTGGTGCTGGTCCCACCGATGCGGAGATCATGTTAATTGGTGAAGGGCCAGGCTTTAACGAAGACAATCAGGGGCTTCCTTTCGTTGGCGCATCCGGAAAATTTCTGACGCAGCTTCTAGACGATGGCGGTGTACCAAGAGAATCAGTGTTCATCACCAACGTCGTAAAATGCAGACCTCCGGATAACCGCGACCCGCAGCCAAATGAGCTTCAGGCCTGCAGCGCATTTTTGGAACGACAGATCGCGGCAATCGATCCGTTGATCATCGTCACATTGGGCAGGTTCTCAATGGCACGCTATTTTGAAAACGCACGCATCAGCGCGATCCATGGACAGGCTGTATGGCGAGATGGACGTTTGATAGTACCTATGTACCACCCAGCGGCTGCACTGCATCAGCCTAAATTACGCTCGGTCATCATGGAAGATTTTTCTCGATTAAAAGAGATGATAAAGAAGGAAAAAGACAGATTATCCGCACAATCGGGTGATAAAAAAAGTGAAGACGACGCAATCCAAATGAGCTTTTTCTAGGAGGAATATTTGATGGACTATACCCAGAAATTAATTGAAAAATTTAATGATAGATCAGCCCATATCGCGATCTTAGGGTTGGGATATGTTGGTTTACCTTTAGCGGTGGTTTTCGCAGAAAGCGGGTTTAAAGTAACCGGCATTGACCCGATCACCTCAAAAGTTGATACGTTGAATAGCGGTGAAAGTTATATTTTTGATATTAGCAATAAACAGATCAGTGATCTGGTTAATAGCGGCCATTTGTCTGCAACCACGGATTTTTCAGTTCTCTCTGAAGTAGATGCCGTCAGTATTTGCGTACCCACACCATTAAGAAAAACGGGAGACCCTGATCTATCTTTCATCCTTTCGGTAGCCGACACACTCCAGGAATATATCCATCCGGGGTTAGCCATCGTACTTGAGTCCACCACCTATCCAGGGACAACCCGTGAGCTGATCCTTCAGAGGTTATGTGAAGAAAGCGGCCTAAACGTGGGAGAAGATTTCTTTCTCGCATTTTCGCCAGAACGCGTTGATCCCGGACGGGAAGATTGGACAACGATCAATACGCCAAAAGTGATTGGTGGTATCACTGAAAACTGTCTATTGGTTACAAAAACCTGGTATGAGCAATCATTAGAACAGGTAGTTCCCGTATCTTCAACAGAAGTAGCTGAAATGACTAAGCTCCTGGAAAATACTTTCCGCATGATCAATATTGGAATGGTAAATGAACTGGCCATCATGTGCGACCGTCTGGGTGTAGATGTTTGGGAAGTCATTGACGCGGCTGCCACAAAACCATTTGGCTTTATGAAATTTCAACCCGGTCCCGGTTTAGGCGGCCACTGTATTCCTATCGACCCACTTTATCTCTCCTGGAAACTCAAATCTTTGAATTATTCCGCGAGATTCATCGAATTAGCGTCCGAGATCAATACCGGGATGCCCCGCTACGCGGTCAGTAAAATTCAGGATGCTCTTAACTTACAGAAGAAATCGTTAAATGGATCAAAAATACTGATTCTTGGTGTCGCGTACAAACTAGACATTGATGACCTGCGTGAATCCCCTGCTTTGGATGTGATCATATATCTCAAACAAAAAGGGGCAGTCGTCTCTTATCATGACCCTTATATACCCTCGATTGATCATGAAGGGATCCGTATGAAAAGTGTCTCCGATCTTGAAAATGAGATAAAGGCGGTGGATTGTGTGGCTATCATCACAAATCATTCTTCGTATGATTATGATCAAATCCTGAAGGACGCAAACATGATCGTTGATACACGCAATGCGCTGGGAGACAAAGGAAAAAAGAATCCAAAAGTTGTGAGATTGTAATGGGAACATATTTTGTCACAGGCGCTGCCGGTTTTATCGCTTCCAGGGTATGCGAAGACCTGTTAACAGATGGACATACGGTTATCGGAATTGATAATTTTGATCCTGTGTATGACTTAAGGATAAAAGAATTCCGCTTGAACAAATTTGCAAAACACCCTCATTTCACTTTTTATCGTGAATCCATTTGCGATCGAGAAAAACTCAATTCAATTTTTCAAAAACATCCAAACATAGACGGGGTAATCAACTTAGCAGCAAAAGCAGGGGTTCGGGATTCACTTTCGGACCCATGGTCATATTATGAAACCAATCTGACCGGTACGCTTAATTTAATTGAGATGTGCCGGTACAATAAAATCAATAAATTTATTTTAGCTTCCACATCCAGCATTTATGGCGAGAACGCGCCTTACCCAACACCAGAGGTTGCGGACTCCAGCCACCCCCTCCAGCCATATGCCGCCAGCAAGAAAGCAGCAGAAACCCTTTGTCACAGCTATCATTTCTTATATGGCATTGACGTGACTGTTGTCCGATATTTCACTGTATATGGTCCCGCTGGTAGACCGGCGATGTCGATGTTTCGATTTAATAAATGGATCAGCGAAGGAAAAACCGTACATGTATTTGGGGATGGGAATCAGACCAGAGGGTTTACTTATCTCGATGATATTTCTCGCGGTACTATACTCGCCCTTAAACCCGTTGGGTTTGAAATAATCAACTTAGGCGGGCATGAGTCTATCAGCATCAATGATCTGATCAAGAAATTTGAAACTGCCATCGGCAAACCTGCCAAAATCGAATACTCACCGGCTAACCCGGCAGACATGAGCGCGAGCTGGGCAAACGTTGAGAAAGCCAAACGATTATTGGGTTGGAGTCCTAAATTTACTCTTGATGAAGGTATTCAGCAAGTAGCCAATTGGTATCAACAGGAGTATGACTGGGCAAGCCAGGTGAGCACCGAATGAAATTTCTTTCATCCATGTGGAAGATCTTAAAAAACGATAAATTACTGCAAAAAGTTATCCGCAATTCCGGTTATCTCCTCAGCAGTAACGTACTTGGCATGGGATTGAGCATCATCCAAAGCATTTTTGCCGCTCGGCTGTTAGGTGTGGCAGGCTTCGGCGTGATCGCCACGATCACGGTTTTCGCCACTACCTTGAATAAAATATTCTCGTTTAGGATGAATGAACTGGTGGTCAAATACTTTGGTGAAGCAGTTGCTCACCAGGAGAATGATAAAGCAGCCGCAGTAGTAAAAGCAGCCGGTCTTGGAGAGATCAGCAGCGCGGTCCTTTCTTTTCTTATTCTCGTTCTGCTTGCTCCTCTTGCAGCAGAAAAATTAGCAGACGATCCAACAACCACACGACTTTTCATTTTATATGGCACTATCATCCTCGCGAACTTTACTTATGAGACAGCGGTTGGCGTTATTCAAGTCAGAAATCATTTCCGAAGCCAGGCAGTCATCAATCTGATTAGCAGCTTTATAACCGCTTCAATGATCACCTGGGCATACTTCACACATAAAGGCCTTCCTGAGATCCTGGCAGCTTATATTCTGGGTAAATTTATCCTTGGGCTTGGCACCACGATCATTGGTTGGCGAGAAATGAACAAAGCGCTTGGCAAAAGGTGGTGGAAAACCAATTTTAGCTCACTGCCGCCCTTTAAAGAACTGTTTGGTTTTGCGTTCAGCACCAACATCAGCAACACGGTCATCCATTTGGTCCGAGATAATGAGGCCCTTTGGATAGCGTGGTTCCTTACACCCGTAGATGTGGGATATGCAAAAACCGCCCTGGCGATCATCAACCTGGTTCAGGTTCCAATCACCCCATTCATTTCAACAACCTATCCAGAAATTAACAATGCTGTCATCCAGGAAGACTGGAAACTGCTGCGCCGTATACTAAAACGTATCACTTTGATCTCAGGTACGTGGACAGGGTTAAGCGCGATCGGATTGGCACTTTTTGGAAATTATTTCTTAATGTATTACGGTGCAGAGTTCCTACCCGCATATATACCCATGATGTTATTTTTGATTGGTTTGGGGTTTGCTAATATCCTTTTCTGGAACAGGCCACTTTTATTATCACTCGGGCTTCCAATGGTCCCCTATCGGATCAGCTTATTCTGCGGCATTGCCAAAATCGGGTTAGCTTTCATCTTAGTCCCAGTTTTTGGTCTAAACGTGGAAGCATTTCTATTGTCTGCTTTCTTCGTCGTTTCCGTCAGTTTGATCGTTCTGCGCGGCTTCAAAGAAGTACGATTACGTGAATCATTAGATCAAGAGGAGATGCCCGCATGAGAATTGGCTGCATAACCACTTCAATCGTCCCATCCAAGACTGCCAATAGCATTCAAGCGGTAAAAGTGTGCCATGCCATGAAGCAAATCGGCCACGAAGTCCATCTTTGGGTGCCAGAATTCCAACGTGCAGATTGGCATCAGATCGCAGAAATTTACGGAATAACCGAACAATTTGAGATTACATGGCTGCCCTTTTCGCCTAAATTTAAACAATATGATTTTTCATGGAGATCCGTAAGGGCTGCGATCAACTGGAATGCGGATCTAGTATACACATGGGCTCTGCAGGCAGCTTTATTCGCCAATATGGTAAAAGTACCTGCTGCAATGGAATTTCATGATTTTCCAATGGGATTCATGGGTCCGAAGCTGTTCAAAATGTTCATGCGCTCGAAAACCGAAAAACTGATCATGACCACAACCAGAGCATTGGCAACAGGGATTGAAGACAGGTTTAATATCCACTTTGATCCTAAAAATCTGCAGATCGCACCAAATGGAACAGATCCAGAAAGATATTTGGATCTACCAAACCCCGAAAAGGCTCGCCAAGTTCTCGGTTTGAAAGCAGGTTTCACGGTCGGGTATACCGGTCATTTCTATCCTGGAAGAGGTATGGATCTGCTCACCAATATCGCTAAAGAAATGCCAGAAGTGAATTTCCTGTGGGTTGGTGGACAGGAAAAAGACATAGCACCATGGCAGGAAATTCTACAAATTCAATCGATCCATAACGTTACCATCACGGGCTTTATCCCAAACAGCAAGCTGCCAATGTATCAAGCGGCTGCGGATATTCTGGTCATGCCGTATGCCAAGAAGATAGAGGGGTCCAGTGGTGGTAATATCGCTCCTGTGATCAATCCAATGAAAATGTTCGATTACCTATCCACAGGCAGGCCGATCGTTGCCAGCGATATCCCCGTATTTCATGAAATTCTTAATGAAGAAATCGCCCTCTTTTGTGATCCCGAGACTTCTACAGAATGGGTTACTGCCATTAAAAAGCTTTCCGAAGATAATTCCCTTCGGTTATCTATGCAGAAAAACGCTCTCGATACATCCATTAAATACAGCTGGAAGAACAGGGCTGAAATTTCGACCAAAAAACTCAAAAAAATATTAAAATAAACCACAATAGATCAAATGCATAAAAATTTAAAAACAACTATCCTTATCAGCATAACAGGTGGATTGGTCATTGGCCTGGTAGTTGCTCTTATTAATCCCGGTAAATTTCCTGCAGTTGGTTTTATTACCGCAGCAATGATAACTGCTCTGAGTCTTTTCCTCCTTCAATATGTCACGAATAAACTTGGCGGGAATCGGCAGTTAACAGTTGCCGTTTTCCTTGCTTTTTCCCTAAGATTATTTATCGGTATTCTGTTGTTCAGCCTGCTGCCTTCGTTTGGGTATGATGAGCCATACAACAATGCCGGGTACCTCTATCTCGATGCATACCAAAGGGATACCGATGCCTGGAATTTAGCTCAATCCGACGCACCAGTTACCGCTGCCTTTCAGGAAGAATTCAGCACAGATCAATATGGCGGACTGCTAACATTAACCGCCGGCGTATACCGTTTTTTGAGTCCAGATGGCCACCGGCCTCTATTAATTCTGATCTTGACCTCATTTTTTGGGGCTTTGGGGATTCCATTCTTCTGGAACGCTGTCAAACACCGTTGGGATGAAAAAATCGCCAACGCGAGTATGTGGATATTTGCTTTATATCCCGAGAGTATCATTTTAGGTGCATCACAAATGCGCGAGCCGATCTTGATCGGACTTTCCGCGATCGCATTTTGGGGTGTATCGGTGTGGGATATTTCCCGGAAAAATTCTATCACCGCCGTATCTATCAGTTTACTTTCCATGGTGTTCATCTCCTCCAAAGCAGCTGTGGCTATTTTCGCCGCGATATCTGTGTGGTTTTGGTTGGATCATGTACTGGATAGGTCAAATAAGCTTGTGAGATGGTTCAGCTGGGTAAGTTTGATCTTGTTGATCTTGGCGAGTGTTTTCCTTGGATGGAATTGGTTAGTAGATAGCTCAAAATATGACCTTTATTTAATGGAAAGCGCTTCAGGCAGGATCCAATGGGAGCTTGAATTAATTGGGGAAAAATATCAAGTGCCATTCATTATCAGTTACGGCGTTGCGCAACCAGTGCTTCCCGCGACGATAGTTTATCCGGGAATTCCTTTAACCAGAGCTGTTTCAATTTTCCGTGCAGCTGGTTGGTATATGTTGATCCCCTTATTGATCACAGGATTTCTGCTTTTTTGGAAGCGATCCAACAAGAAAGACAAACGCATTCTGTTCCTGTTTTCCCTCACGATCATACTCTGGACGTTTATTTCCTCTGCCCGTGCGGGCGGAGACCAATGGGACAACCCCCGCTATAGATCGATCTTTCTTGCCTGGATGGCATTTGCTGCTGGTTGGACTTGGGTGAAAACGATCACAAAACACTCATTCTGGTTATGGCGGATCGTTCTGGTAGAAATCATTTATTCGGGTTTCTTTATTCAATGGTACTTAAGCAGATATTACGGCCTATTCAAACGGATGGATTTTTGGCCAATGATAAAATTGCTGCTTGCCATTGGAGCGGTCATTTTGGTGGGAGGGTTTATTTTTGATATCGGATATGCAAGATTCAAAGAAAGTGATCACCGATTGGAGTAATTTTTATCCTCCAAATGTTATAAAATTGATGTACCATGGTTAGTAAAACAGAATTTATTATGGGAAAGCTAGCGCGGAGAACTGCGCTTTTTTTGAAGAAACCGAAATTCATGGGAGAGTGTGATGAAAGTATCCATCATTGTTCCAATTTATAACGAAGAAGAAAGCCTCGGGCTTTTGTATGATGCGGTCGAAAAGTCTGCGAAAACTTTTAAAAGTTCCTGGGAGCTCATTCTGGTCGACGACGGCAGCCGGGATGGAAGTTTAGAGAAAATCAGGAGCATCATCAAGAAACATCCTGACAATGTCAAAGCAGTCATCCTGCGCAGAAATTTTGGACAAACTGCAGCTATAGCGGCCGGGATCGACCAATCTTCAGGAGAGATCATCGTCCTATTAGATGCTGACCTTCAAAACGACCCCGCTGACATACCAGTAATGGTTGAAAAACTGGCTGAAGGCTACGATCTGGTTAGCGGATGGCGCTACAATCGGCAGGATAAATTCCTCACCAGAACCCTCCCTTCACGTATTGCCAATTCAATTATCTCCGCTGTCACAGGTGTAAAACTACATGACTATGGCTGTACTCTAAAAGCATACAGAAGGGAAGTGTTAACCGGATTTCGCCTGTATGGAGAGATGCACCGCTTCATCCCCGTATATGCAAATTCTGTTGGAGCAAAGATCGTGGAAGTTAAAGTACATCATTATGCACGTAAATTCGGGCAGGCAAAATATGGCCTGGAGCGGACATTCAAAGTCATTCTCGACTTGATCACTGTAAAATTCCTTACATCCTACTCAAGCAAACCGATCTATTTATTTGGCGGTACCGGTATGGGATTGATCACATTAAGTTTCGTATCGCTCTTATATTTAGGGATCCGACGCATTATTTTGAAGATTTCACCGTTTTCTTCTCCCCTCTTTACAATCGCAGTAATGATCGCAATCATGGGGTTTCAATCTATTCTGATGGGCTTGATCGCAGAATTATTAGCGCGTACTTATCATGAATCTCAAAATAAACCCGTATATACGATCCGCGAGGTAATTCAATAATTTGATATCCCGAAAAGAAATCATTTCACGATGAAGATCCTTGTCATTTCCCATGAATACCCCCCAATCGGCGGCGGTGGAGGCAGAGTTGTACAGGATCTGTGTGTGGGGATCGCATCAAAAGACTATACATTCCATATTGTGACCGCATCATGGTATCATCTTCCGGAATATGAGAAGTCAGATCATCTCATCATCGAACGGATCAAGTCGCACCGCACCCAGGCTTATCGAGCTGGTCTGGCCACCATGCTCTGTTTTGTATGGAAAAGTTTTTGGAGATCGCTTCAGATCATCAGAAATTGGCATCCGGATATCATCCATGCGCATTTTGCGGTTCCAGGCGGCGCTTCTGCTGCATTGGCGGGGCTGATCACGAAGACTCCGTATCTGATCACTGCTCATGGAGGCGATGTCCCGGGCGGCGCTCCCGACAAAACAAAGAAGTGGTTTCGTTTCATTCTCCCTTTCACCCAATTTATTTGGAAAAATGCAGCCAGGATAATCACCATCAGTCAGCGGTCGCAGCAATTGGCTCTCGTCCACTATCCAGTTGAGATAGATATTATTCCTAACGGGATAAATACATCCCATTATCTCAAACACAATTTAGAACCGCACGATCCGCCTCACATTATTTACATTGGACGTTTTTCTCCAGAAAAAAATGCACGGACTGTTCCACTGATCCTCTCTCAACTTCAAGATCTCAAGTGGAAATGCATAATGGTTGGTGATGGTCCTCAAAAGGCAATAGTCCAATCGTTGATCGCAGAATATCAGTTAGAAAACCGCATCGATCTTCTGGGCTGGATCGAACCGAAAGAAGTGGACCGGGTTTTGTCGGATAGCGACATTTTATTGATGCCGTCGTTTCAGGAAGGCATGCCGATGGCAGGCCTTCAAGCTTTAGCCTCTGGCAAAGCGCTTGTAATGAGCGCAGTCGGCGCCTGCCCGGATATGATCGATATTGGCAGGAACGGTTTTCTGGTTAATGCGGGGGAGATTGATGAATATGCACATGCGCTCCGTAAACTGTTGTGTGATCATGCTCTATTACATCAATATAAAATAAACAGCCGTGAGAAAGCCAGGGATTTTGACATAAACAAAGTGGTAGTTGCTTATAAGAAAGTTTACGACTCGATCTTGAAAGGAAATGAGTAACGATATGCGCATCGCGTATATCTCACTGCATTGGCCTAGGCCCGTATCCAGCAGCGTTGGAAAAAAAATCAACACGCAGATCAATGTTTGGCGCCAATTAGGTCACTCTGTTGAGTTCTTTTCTCATTTGCATTCGCCAGAAAAAGATGAGCAGCTTGTGGATGGGCAGCGCTTTTTCTATCAAAACGATAAGAACATTTTTTCAAGAGAATTGGGGAGAATATCTGCCGCAAAAAAACTATTTGAAAGTGTGCGCGCCTTCCGCCCTGATGTGATCTATCTACGTTGGGGGATGTATGTTCACCCGATGAAAATGGTTTTTTCGATCGCGCCAACAGTCGTTGAAATAAACACCAATGATTATGAGGAGCATAAACTACTTGGCTTAACTGAAGATCTTTATAACCGCCTCACCAGATCTCTGTTTCTTGGCAATGCAGCTGGCCATATTTACACGTCCAACGAAATGGCAGCAGAACCCGTTTTCTCCAAATTCTCAAAACCATTCGTCGTTGTTGCAAATGGGATCTCACTACAAACAACCCCATTCTATCCAGCCCCCTCCAATCACATCCCCCGCTTGATCTTCATTGGAACTCCAGGGATGGCATGGCATGGGGTAGATAAATTGATCAATTTTGCAAATAAATATTCTGATACCCATATAGATATTGTTGGGTATGACCAAGCAGACAACAGTGCAGAATCTCCAACCAATGTAACCTTCCACGGCTATCTTCAGGGTGAATCATACGAAAAATTGCTTGCCTCTGCGGATGCCGCAATTGGCACACTCTCACTCCATTTGAAAGGCATGGAAGAGGCATCCCCATTCAAGATCAGAGATTGTGCTGCCCGGGGTATTCCATGCATTCTGCCATATAAAGACACCGATCTTTCTGACTTGAATTATCCTGAGATATTGAATATCCCAAATACTGTTGATAATATCCTCTCACACGGTGATGACATCCACGATTTTGTCAAAAACATGCGCGGGCATCGTCTGGACCGAAAACTTACTAAAAACCGCATCGATATTTTTCGGAAGGAAAAACGGCGGGTAGATTTTTTCAATACAATTTGTGAACAGTCCAAAATGTAAGTGGTTACGAGTATTGATATTACTTATTGTGCTATACTGAAAAAAACATGTGAGGGATAATCTAAAAGTTTTCTATGGAAGACATCATTTGCCCGCAATGTGGGCGCCCGAACCTGATCGAAGCAGAAAAATGCTGGTACTGCCAAACCAGTCTGCAAGACATTAAAAGCAGCGAAATGGAAAGCCCTTCAGCCGACCTATCCGATGGAAATATAAGTACTGATGGCGAGGGTATTGCCAATTCTAATGAAGGGCCTGAACAAGATCTTCCTGAATGGTTGAAACGGGTCAGGGAATTAAAAGAGGCTGATCAACCGCCTGAAGAAGAAGAGCCGAGTTGGGAGCAGCAGGACCTTTTTAAAACCGAAAAAAATAAGAAGTTGGTTGAGAAGAAGCCTTCTTCACGGAAAGAATCTGCTCAAAAAGAAATCAAAAGCGAAAAGAAGAACGACAACCCTGCTGAATTTACAGAAAAGATACCTTATACATTGCCGAAAAAAAACAGCGCTGGGGATATTGAAAAGGTAGAAACGGAATCAACCGATCAAGAAGATGATGCATTATCTACCGATCTCCCTGAAGGATTTACAAAATTATAAAGATCATCAATCAACAATCATTGAATTAATACAATAGAGGACTTATGAATAACGATCCAAGAGATGAAACAATTAAAGAAATCTTAAAAGAAGACCAAGAAGAAATAATCAATGGCAAAAAGAAAAAAAGCTGCTTGACGCACTGTCTCATTCTTGGTTTTCTCCTTGTAATAGTATTTTTTGGTTTTATTTTTATTCAACAATATCTATTGGATCTGGAAGCGGAAGCTATTGTTCGGACTGCCAAAACAGCTACAGCAATGGTGAAAGATCTATCAGAAAAAGAGATCTCTGCTGAAGAAGAATTGCAGCCGAGTGACGAAAATCCTACAGATGTACCGATCCCTACAGAAACGCCTACGCCGGATCCAGCATTAGTTCGAACTGCGACTGTTGCTGCCCAATTGACCAGCGTAGCAGAATTTCAACAAACAGTTACTGATGAACCTTAGTTAATGAAAGGGGGTTAGGAATGCTTGGGGCAATTGCAGGAGATATTATTGGGTCACCATATGAATTCGCACCCAATAAAAAAATGGATTTTCCACTTTTTAGTCCATATTCAACATTCACCGATGATACGATATTAACCGTCGCGGTGGCAGACACGCTTCTGAATGATCTGGATCTTGTGGACACCCTGAAAAAATATACCTTAAAATATCCCGATAGGAATTATGGCGGATCGTACAAACAGTGGGCGCATTCAGATTCTCGGGGTCCGTATAACTCGTGGGGAAATGGCTCTGCCATGCGTACCAGCCCGATCGGCTACCTATTTGACACAGAAAATGATGTTTTACAAACCGCCAGGATATGCGCTCAAGTAACGCACAACCATCCCGAGGGTGTACGAGGCGCGCAAGCCGTGTCACTGTGTATATTCTTGGCTCACAATGGGGCCAAGAAAGATGATATACGGAATGAGATCACCAAATGGTTTAACTATGACCTAAGTAAAACGATTGACGAGATTAGACCAAAATATTTCTTCGATGTTTCCTGCCATGGCTCTGTGCCGCAATCCATCATCGCATTCCTTGAGTCAAAAGATTATGAAGATTCGATCCGCCTAGCAGTATCCTTGGGGGGTGATGCCGACACAATGGCTTGTATTACAGGCGGTATATCTGAAGCATTTTATGGACAAGTACCAGAAGAAATTATTATAGAATCAAAGAAAAGACTTCCGGCTGAATTTCTCAAGATCATTGATGAATTTTATAATGCAATCTAAAAAAAGCCTCCGCAAAATTGCGGAGGCTTTTATCTATTTTACGTTGTTTGCTACGTCTTCACCATAAGCTAATAAAGCCTGAACCATCTCATCTGAACTACCTTCCGCATAAACCCGTAAGACGGGTTCTGTTCCAGATGGGCGGATTAGCAGCCAAGAATTGTCCTCAAGATAATATTTCACACCATCTTTTGTGCTCACTTCGGTAACTTTGACGCCACCAATTTCTTTAGGGGCATTGGATACCAAAGTATTTACCATTTTTTCTTTTGCAACGGGACGCTTCAGCCGCTGATCACGCCGTGCGTACTGCGCGGGCCCAACATCTGCTAAAAGATTCGCGACAAGTTCGGATAATGGAATCCCAGCTTCAGCAACGATCTCGACTAGCAGTAACCCCATGATGATGCCATCTCCCTCGGGGATATGACCAAGGAATGAGATCCCTCCAGATTCTTCGCCGCCTAACAAAACAGGTTCTGAGAGCATGTAATTCGCAATATGATTAAAGCCAACAGGGGTTTCGTAGACTGTCAACCCATATCGTTCCGCAAGCAGATCAATCATCCTTGTGGTTGAGACTGTCCGAACGACTATTCCCTTCAATTTACGTTTTTCAGCCAAGTAGCGAAGCGCGAGCGCCATTATCTTATGAGGATCAACAAATACTCCACGCTCATCCATTGCGCCAATTCGATCTGCATCTCCATCTGTAGCCAATCCGATGGATCCTTTTCCCATACAGATCGCCCCCGATAACGCGCTCAGATAATTGCCAATTGGTTCAGGATGGATACCGCCAAAACCCGGATTCATCTCATTACGAATTTCATGTACCTCACAACCAGTTCCTTCTAAAAGCCCTTTGATCACTCCCCTACCTGAACCATACATGGAATCCACCACAATATATTGCGGGTTTTCCGCGATCACATCAAAATTTATTAGTCCTCTAATATGTTCCTGGTATGCAGGTATTGGATTAAAGCGGGTGATCAAACCTTTTTCTCGGGCTTCTTCATAATCGATCAGATTTGGGCCTCTACCCTGGGATTCATTATCATTTAGATAAACTTCCACTTTTCGGCACAACTCCGGAAGAGCGGAGCCCCCATACGCGGCTTTCAACTTGATACCATTATAGCGTGGAGCATTATGAGAGGCGGTGATCACTATACCCCCAATTGCATTCATATTTTTGACAGCATAGGAAATTACCGGGGTTGGCGCATCTGCCTGGCATAACATAACTTTAAAACCATTCGCGGCAAGTACACGAGCAGCTTCTTTTGCATACCTATCAGAGAGAAAACGGGTATCAAATCCAACGATCATCATTTTTGGATCTGGTTCTGGAGTAATCTTGATCCCATTAAGCCAGCCTTCAGATGCAACTGCATCTGCAATAGCTTGTGTAACCATCCTTAAATTATGAAATGTGAACGTATCTGAAATAACTGCTCGCCAGCCATCTGTCCCGAAATTTATCGACATTATGCTCTCCTTGTAAAGCGTTTTGATTAATTAAAAAACGCAGGATATTCTCCTGAGATAGTTTCTAAATACAATGATATTAAGAATAATATGATTTGAAAACTTGAAACCACATGCCCGCTATTATAACCCATTGATAATCATCGAGTAAAATTACGCCTATGTCCAACTTTCAGCACCGAAAAAAGTGTATATCCCTGGTGATCCTTGGGTTGTTTATTTCAACAATGCTTATGAGCTGCACAGGGAAACAATCTGAACCTGAAACCACGCAAGCGGTTATTCCCACCCCTACAAACATCCCGACGCTTGCTCCGGCCAGAGCGATTCTGGTCGCCCCGGCCGAATCCTCTCCAATTGAGTTGGCTGATGCTCATGCCCTTGTCGCTGAGCTGGCCACTGGGTCCGGTTTAGAATTTGAAGTCCGCCAGGAGATCTTTGCCAACGAGATCACTCTTGACGTTAGGATCATTGTTTTCCTTGAGCAGCCCAACAACCTGGGCTCCTTGGCTGCCAATGCGCCTGGCACCCAGTTTGTAGCAATTAGCGCTCAGAATTGGAGCCCACCTGCCAATGGAACGATTATCCTCAAAGACGAAACTCATGTGGCTTTCATGTCTGGTTATCTAAGCGCTATGCTCGCGCCTAATTTTCGAGTCGGAGGACTTTTGGTTTCGGAAAATACAGCATTCAATCAGGCATTTATCAATGGGATTAGCTACTACTGTGGCTTATGTGCCTCTGTCATTTATCCACTTAATAGATATCCTTTCATATCTCAGCAGCCGGCAAACAGCCCTCCTGCAAATTGGCAGGCTGCATTCAACGAGATAAACGCGAATAAGATCAATGTGTTATTTCTCCCTGGCGATGCTGCTTCAGCAGAACTGGGAACTTATTTAGGTGGGATTGACGTTGCAGTCATCGGAGACCAAACACCTCCCGAAGAGCTGCTTTCCCGCTGGGTTGCAACCATTTCGTCAGATGGATTATCACCTTTGCGGGAGATCTGGGATGATCTACTGAATGGGCAGGGTGGAAAAGTGTTGAACGCAAACTTGAAAATATCCGATATTAATTACATTTCGTTGGCGAATGGATTGGTTTGGTTAAGTCAGGGAAAAATGGATCTGTTAAGCAAAGTGATCATTCTGCTTCGAGAAGGACAAATTTATACCGGATCAGTTATTCAATAACTGGTTTTTCCGAATCACCCATAAACTCTTCCATTGTTGCTCTCCCCGGCTGCGATACACCTTCTCCTGTGATCACTTTCCAGATCGTCTGGAGAATTATTCGGATATCCAACCCGAAAGTCCAATGGTCCACATACCAAACATCCAGCTTAAATTTTTCATCCCATGAGATCGCGTTGCGACCATTTATCTGGGCCCAACCCGTGATACCGGGCAGCACGTCATTTCTTCTGGCTTGTTCGTCCGAATAACGTTCAAGATACTGCATCAGGAGCGGGCGCGGACCCACAATGCTCATATCGCCCTTCAGGACATTAATTAACTCAGGCAGTTCATCCAGACTTGATTTTCTAAGAAAATTTCCAAAGTGGGTAATACGAATTTCATCAGTGGGAAGTTCTTCTTCTGAGTTTCTCGTTTCTCGCATTGTCCTGAATTTGAATAACATGAACGGAATCCCATTCTTTCCCGGTCGAATTTGAGTAAAGAAAACCGGAAGTCCATTTGATATGAGAAAACAAATTGTTACCAACAAAAACACAGGGGATAGTAAAACCAAAGCGATCATTGAAAAAATAATGTCAAAAACACGTTTAATTAGGGGGGTAGGTTTCATATTCCTTCTCATTCTAATTTGATTTTACCAAAATGAATCATATTTATCATATAGCTTGGTAAGATATAATGGTAAAAAATAAAATACAGGAACAAGGTATGGGTAAAAACGTCACCATAAAATACTGCGCTCCCTGCCAGTACGAGAAACAGGCATTAGATCTGGCTGAAGAGCTCAAGATCCAGTTTGGCGAAAGACTAACCGAGGTTGTTTTGGAACCCACTCAATCAGTCGGCAATTTTGAGGTATCTATGGATGGGGAGCTGGTTTACTCAAAGAAAAAAACCGGGCGTCTTCCACACCCTGGAGAAGTTGAACAGTTAATGATGACAAGGATATTTAACTAATTATGATCAATAAAGGACGAGTTTTTTCAGGCGCGCGCCCAACAGGCCGCCAACACTTGGGAAATTATTTAGGAGCTGTCCAGAACTATGTGGCGCTTCAGAATGATTATGATTGTATATACAGCATAGTTGATCTGCATGCATTAACCACTCTGGAAACCACGTTAGATCTAAAGCAAAATACTTTAGAGATGGCGTTAGATTGGCTGGCAGCAGGGATTGATCCTGAAAGATCCATCATCTTTATACAATCCCATGTACCTGAAGTCGCAGAGCTGCATACGATCCTTTCCATGGTAACCCCTCTGGGAAAACTAACCGAACTACCTACGTTCAAAGACAAGATCCGTGAGCAGCCAAATAATATCAACTATGGCCTGGTCGGATATCCGGTGTTAATGACGGCTGATATTGTGCTTTACAAAGCCAATGTTGTTCCTGTGGGTGTGGACCAGGCGCCCCATCTTGAATTCGCAAGAGAAATTGTTCGGTCGTTTAACTTCCGCTACGGGACAGACGTCCTGATCGAGCCCGAAATGAAAGTTACCAAAATACCTAAAGTGCTCGGTATTGATGGGCAAAAGAAGATGAGTAAAAGCCTAAACAATCATATTGAATTGGCTGCGACACCTGAAGAAACGCAGAAACGAGTGATGATGATGGTAACAGACCCCGCTCGGAAGTTACGGTCTGACCCCGGAGATCCAGATGTGTGCAATGTTTACACCATGCATGAGATCTTTTCCAAACTTGAGGAGGTAGAAATGATCAATCGCGAATGCCGTATAGCAGGAATCGGCTGCGTGGATTGCAAAAAGATTTTCGCCAAAAACCTCAATGATCATTTGGCACCTTTCCGTGAAAGGCGCGCAAAATTTAGTCAAAAACCACAGGAAGTTTTAGACATTTTGTATGAAGGCGGAAAACGCGCCAGAAAGATTGCGGAAGGAACAATGCGCGAAGTTCGCAATGCAGTTGGGTTTCCATAAACAACGGATCTAATTTATGCGTGCGGTTATCCAACGAGTTATAAAAGGCCAGGTCTCAATTAACAAGGTTGTTAAAGCAACCATCGAGAATGGCTTGGTCATTCTCTTGGGCATTGAAAAAGAGGATACCCGGGATAAAGCAGATCACCTGGCAAAAAAAGTTGCCAACATGCGCATCTTTGGAGATCAGGATGGGAAAATGAATCTGTCTTTATTAGATATCGGCGGCAAAGCGATCGTTGTCTCTCAATTCACTCTAATGGCGAATACAAATAAGGGAAATCGACCCTCGTTTATCGAAGCCGCCCCTCCTGAAATCGCCAGCATTCTGGTTGACTATTTCATTGAAAAGATGAATACCCACGGTGTGGTGACCCAAAGTGGTGAATTCGGGGCACATATGCTGGTTGAGATCCACAATGATGGTCCGGTTACCGTTTTGTTGGATATCTAACAATCTCCACAACGCATTTCTTATTTATCCGTATATCAGATAGAACATTAATATTTTTTCAAAATATTAATGAAATAATTAAATACAAAAACAATTGGAGAAATAATGAGAATAACAGATCTTATCACCGGCTTATCTGCACTACTTTGGGCCGCAGCCATTGGACTGGTTGTGTTGATCACAGTTCAAGCTGCCCGCGGCCAAAAGATGAAAAACATACGTACCATAGTGATCACAATCCTTGCGGCTGCCCTAGTGGTTACCACACTCAGCGCTGGATTGGTATTTGTAGAACCCCATGAACGCGGAGTGGTAATATCCGCGATCGCACCTAACGGTTATCGGGAAACCGCCCTACAACCTGGATTAAAATGGATTGTCCCTTTTGTTGAAAGAGTAGAACGGTATCCTATCTCCCGTCAAACATATACAATGTCTATCGCCCAATTTGAAGGCGATCTTCAGGGCGATGATTCCATTACCGCTCGAACAGCTGACGGTCAGGAGATCTTTGTGGATGCATCTGTGGTATACCAGATCAACCCGGACAAAGTAGTTGATGTACACATATTCTGGCAAAACAGGTATTCTACCGATCTGGTTCGGGCGCATGCACGCGGGATCATCCGAGATGGTGTTTCCCAATTCAATGTCGAACAGGTCGTCACTGACAAACGATTTGAACTGATTTCCTACATTAATCAGGAACTGGGTATAAAATTTGAAGAAAATGGTTTAACCCTGGTTGATTTTGTTTTAAGAAACATTACTTTCTCACCAGAATATGCTGCCTCAGTTGAACAAAAACAGATCGCTGAGCAGGAAGTTAAGCAGGCTGCGTTTGTGGTTGAGCAGAAAAAAGAAGAAGCTCAACAAGTAATTGAAACTGCCCGCGGTGACGCGGAAGCCGCCGTGATCTCAGCTCGAGCGCGCGCTGAATCGCGGCTAATTGAAGCACAGGCAGAGGCAGATGCATTAAAACTGATCCAGGAAGCACTTGCCAATAACCCTGAATTGCTCACCTATCAATATATATCAAAAATTGCTCCAAACATTAGCGCCATGCTGCTGCCAAGCGAATCACCATTTATATTTCAGATTCCGGAAACAGCTCCATAAAATGAAAAAGTTGGGTCAAAAAGCGCAGCGATTAATCGCTGCACTTTATTGGCTTCTAATCAAAATTTAGCCTATTGACTGGTTAATTACAGCATGCTAATATAATAAGTGTTATTTTTATTATAAAAATTGAACGTGAAAGATAAAATGGGAGAACAGCTCATGAAGCATAAATACTTAGTCATCATTACAGCCCTGATCATTCTCAGCAGTGTTTTCGTTTCCTGCACACGGTCCGCATCTGGCGGCCCAGTTGATACTGTCGGAGGGGATTCGGAATTACCTAATCCCGTGTCCACCCAATCCCAGCTGATGAAAGATATTATCTCTGGAACACAAACCGCAATGGCCGTTCCTTTGGACGCAACCGCCGAAGCAGAGAATGCCGAAGAAACAGAAACAACAGACGCTGGCACGGTTGTATCTACTCCAGAACCGGAAGCAGTTGAAGAAGAGATAGCCCTGCCAACTTCAACAGCCGGTCCACCACCAGAAATTGAACTGAATTACAATACCACTAAATGCGGTCCTGGTTATTGGTTATGCACTGTAAGCTATCAAAAAGATCAGACTGTTACCGTTCAGGCCACATATCCCTGGTTATTAAATGATATGGACCTCAGGTTTAAAATGGGACCAGAAGGACTATATGATTACAGCCAGTATATTGTTGTTGGTACCGCTAAATATACCCCCGATTCTTCCAAAGGATATGGGTTCCAGGTAACTTTGAATATCCCAGACAGTTTACGCGGTACTGATTCGATTGTTGTCCGATTAGAAACCAACGATACAAATTATTTTGGATCGGACTTTTTTGCCAACGATTAATTAATCGTTTATCAAATTAAAACCCGCGCTTATTTGCGCGGGTTTTTTTATGTTAAACTACAATCCGAGGTGAACAATGAGTCATTCGATCATTTCAAGAAAAACTGTTTTTAATGGGTATGCATTTGGCGTTGAGGAACTGAAAGTCACCCTTCCAGATGGCCGTAAAAGAAACTACGATCTTGTCAATCATAAAGATTCCGTTACCATTATCCCGGTGGATGAAAACGAGATGATCTGGTTCGTGAAACAATTTCGGATGGGCAGCGAATGTTCGCTGCTTGAACTTCCCGCGGGAGTGCTGGATGAAAAAGAAAGTCCTGAAGACTGTGCCGCGCGTGAAGTTAGAGAAGAAATAGGTATGTCTGCCGGGCAGTTACTAATGATCGGTTCGATCTATTTAGCACCAGGGTATTCCAATGA
>JAUSPC010000109.1 GCA_030655835.1 Pelolinea sp. | reverse complement strand
GGATGCGCCGCGATCAGGTAATAGGTCAGATACTGGTCCTTGTGCGCCTCCTGCGAGAAGCGGTCAAACTTGTCCTTGAACGCCAGCAGCTGCTCATGCCCCGGCTTTCCCATCGCGTCCAGCACTTTCCCCACGCTGTGTTCCGGCGCCACTTTCATCTGTCCGGAGACATGCTCGCGCGTGATCTCCTTCAGATACGCATCCCCATGTTCCCCATCCGCCAGCACCAGGTCATAGCGGATGCCCGAACTGACGAACACCTTCTTCACACCGGGAATCTTCCGCAGGCGCTTCAGGAGCGTAGTCTGTTTGGCATGCGTCGGTTTCAGCGCCGCGCACACGATCGGATAAAGTAAAATATCAATCTCATTACATCCTGTTATCGAGGTGCATACATGTTAGATAAATCTATCCAAGAAAAAACTATCTCTTTCGCCCAAGAAATCATCCGGGTTAACAGCCCATCCTGGCATGAAGAAGGCGTCGCGGGGTTAGTCGAGCAGAAAATGAAAATGCTCGGGTATGATTCAGTTCAGGTCGATCCTTTCGGAAATGTGATCGGAATTCGGATCGGTAAACATCCCGGTCCGGTCGTTTTGTTTGACGGGCACATGGATGTGGTTCCAGCCACTAACTTGGACGAGTGGACATGCGGTCCTTTTTCCGGTGAAATTAGGGATGGGAAAATATGGGGCAGAGGGGCAACGGACATGAAGGGACCGCTTGCCGCAGTGATCATGGCGGTGGGGCATGTCCCTGCCGAAGAGTTCCATGGAACTCTGGTGGTATCTGCTTCAATTGGAGAAGAAGCCTACGAGGGAGCTGGGCTGGCAGTGGTATTGGATAAAGTCTCCCCTGATTTTGTGGTGATCTGCGAACCGAATGATTGCTGTGTAGGTGTTGGTCAAAAAGGACGGGCAGGATTATGGGTAGAAGTATCCGGAAAACCAGCTCACTCTTCTCAGCCGCATTTGGGTGAAAACGCGATATATAAGTCGATTGAAGTGATCAAACGGCTGCGCGAGATGCCCTTGCCAGGCGATGATCAACTAGGGGAAGGCATTATGGAATTGGTCGACGGGATCTCCAGCCCATATCCCAGCCTGGCTACCGTTCCGGTCAGTTTCAGGATGCGCTATGACCGCCGCCTAATGCCTGGAGAAACGGCTGAATCTGTTCTCAATTCAATCAAACTCGTGTTAAAAGATTTACCAGATTGGCGGGTAGGGTTTTCTGAGGCAAAAATTAATACGTTTACCGGGAAAACAATACAAGCGCTAGATTTTCATCCCGGGTGGTTCATCAGCAGCGCCTCTCCCTGGATCAATCGCGCTCAGGCAGGTTTGTTGGGAAGCGGCATCGAGGCAAAACTCAGTTTTGCGCATTACTGCACCAATGGGTCGCAATCCGCGGGAGTGGAAAATATTCCTACGATGATCTTTGGGCCTTCATCTATTTTGCTTGCCCATGTCATTGATGAATATATTGAGATCAGCGAACTGCTGCGGGGAGTTGAGGGATATCTGGGATTAGCAAGGATTCTAGGGCAACGCTAGCCCGTAACCCCTAATATAAAGATCAAAAAGGATGCAAATACAACTCTCTGCATCCTTTTAAATACTTTAAATTTCGCGGTTAATAGATTTGTTATGCGCCAATATACGCTTTTTTCACACCCTTATCTTTTTTAAGCTTATCACTGCTGCCTTCCAGTACAATCTTCCCGACCTCCATCACATAACCATAATCTGCTAGTTTCAAGGCGGCAACAGCATTCTGTTCAACAATAAGAACAGTTAATCCCTCATCATGGATCCTCCCGATTGTATTAAAAAGGTCTGTAACCAGGTTTGGAGCAAGCCCAAGTGATGGTTCATCCATCAACAGTAAACGCGGATTGGACATCAAGGCCCGGCTCACAGCAAGCATTTGCTGTTCACCGCCTGAAAGGGTGAGTGCTTTTTGAGAACGGCGATCTTTCATTTTCGGGAAAAGGTAATAAATTCTTTCGAAATCCTTACCTAGATTTTTCTTATCATTACGGGAATACGCACCCATCAATAAATTTTCATGCACGGTAAGGTTTGTGAATACCCGCCTGCCTTCAGGCACCATCGCGATTCCAAGTTTCACTCGGTCGTGTGCGTCAATATGCGTGATGTCTTTCCCTTCGTAAATGATCACGCCTTCGCTTGGTTCCACAAGACCACAAATGCTCCGGAGTGTTGAACTCTTCCCTGCCCCATTTGCACCAATAAGCGTGACGGCACTGCCCTCTGGCACATTGATCGAGATACCCTTCAGGGCGTGCACACCACCATAATGAACGTGTAAATTTTCAAGTTTTAACATATCAGCTCGCTCCCAGGTATGCGACGATCACTTCTTTGTTATTCTGTATCTGTTTCGGGTTTCCAGCAGCGATTGTCTTTCCATAATTGAGAACCAATATATGTTCACAGATATCCATGATTACTGCCATGTGATGCTCAATAATAAAAATCGTGAGATCAAAGTCCTCCCGCACACCAAGGATGAAATCAATCATCTCCTGGGTTTCTTCGGTACTCAATCCGGTTGCTGGTTCGTCTAATAGAAGTACTTTTGGTTGTGTAGAAAGCGCCCGTGCTACCTCCAGTTTTCTCTGCAGGCCATACGGCAGAGAGCCTGATATCTCATTCACATATTCAATCAACCCAAGTCCCTCTAAGAGGTCCATCGCGCGTTGGTATGCTTCCTTTTCTTCCCGTGAATAACGTGGTGTTCTCATAACTGCTTCAAGAGGGGAGGATTTCAAGCGCAGGTGGTCTCCGATCATCACATTGTCAAAAACAGTCAAGTTGCGAAAAATTCGGCTGTTTTGAAAGATACGGGTAAGGCCAAGAACCGTTATCCGATCAGGTGTTAACCCGGTGATCTCTTTTCCATTAAGAAAAATGTGGCCGTCAGTGGGTTTATAGAATCCGGTGATAATATTAAAAACAGTTGTTTTCCCGGAACCGTTTGGTCCGATTAGTCCAAAGATTTTACCTTCTTCCAATTCCAGGTTGAAGTCATCCACAGCCACCAGGCCGCCAAATTGCATTTTTAGATTTTTTATATTAAGAAGGTTCAACGGTATCCCCTTTCTTTGATTTCTTCTGATTTTTTGTAAAGCGAGAAATGATCCAGTCCCAGGAAAATTCTTTTGATCCCATAATGCCGGAACGGGCAAACAGGATCAAGATCAGGAGCATGGCTGAAAACGCCAGCATTCTCAAACCCGGAATGCCGGGTATTTCGATATTGAATATCACGCGTGGGGCTTCAACCGCCCGCAGTAATTCTGACATGATTGTGTAAACTCCAGAAGCAATGATTCCACCGGTTAAGCTTTCAGCACCACCAAGAACAGCCATGGTTACAACTGCGTAAGTAAGATACGGTTTAAATGTAGTCGGATCAATCGTTCCCAGGATATTAGAGAACAGTCCACCGGCAATACCCACAAAAAAAGAAGATACGACAAAGGCGAGCATCTTATGCCGGAAGAGGTTGACACCCATCGCTTCCGCTGCGATCTCATCCTCCCGAATGCATTTCAGCGCCCTTCCATAGCTGCTATCCACCAACCGTTTTACCACGAATACCGTAATCACAACGATGATCAAAATCACTGTCAAATTGGTGTTATCCGGTATACCTTTTAACCCCATCGCGCCGTTACATATCATTGGTAAATTGACCAGCACCAAACGGATGACTTCAGAAAAACCAAGCGTAACGATCAAGAGGTAGTCTCCGTGTAGTCTTAAGGCTGGCGCTCCTATCAAGTAGCCGATAAAAGCAGTGATAACCCCTCCCAATAACAAAGAGGGCAAAAATGGCCATTGAACAGTACTGATCGGCCATATCGGTGGCTCGATGAAGAAACTGATCAGTTTGGCTTCTGGCGAGAGTGTGAGGAGAGCAACAGTGTATGCACCGATCGCGGCCAGTCCTGCGTGTGCAAGTGAGAATTGGCCTGTGAAACCAAATATCAGGTTGAAACTCACCACCATGATAATATAGATGCCCCACATATTCAGGAGCCGGATCTGATATGAATCCAAATGATTCTGCGCCCACAGCGAAAAAAGAATAAGGAGAATGATGCTCGTGATAGACAAGATCATATTGAGCGGTTTTTTCTTGTTTTTCATATTAAACCTTCTCCTCTCTAACTTTCACATTGAAAATGCCGCCAGGCCTGAACAAGAGGAACAGGATCAGAATTAAATAAGTGAAAACATCCCGGTATGAGGTCAGCGTTGGGAAGAATGCGACCAGCATGATTTCTCCAAGGCCCAATAAAAACCCTCCCACCATCGCTCCCGGTATACTTCCAATTCCGCCTATCACCGCGCCAATAAACGCTTTTAGGCCAGGGATAGCACCGGTGAAAGGATCAACATACGGGAATTTTGAGCAGTACATAAATGCGCCAACCGCCGCGAAGGCCGTGCTCAGAATAAATGCGAAAGCAATAACTTTATTCGGATTGACACCCATTAACTGTGACGCTTCAAGATCCTTCGAAATAGCGCGCATAGCTCTGCCAATATCCGTTTTGGTTACTATAAAACTGAGAATGAGAAATAATATGGTTGATACGATTACGATCGCAATATTTACTACCGGGAGAGCGATATCCCCGAATAAAATAACTTCATCAAAAAGAGCGGGGTGTGGAAAAGGTTTTGATCTCGGTGTAAATACAACGATAAAAAGATTCTGCAATAAGAACGAAACGCTAATCGCTGCAATGAAAGATGATGTTTTCATTTTCCGCAGGGGCTTATAAGCAACCCTGTCCACAAGTAAAGCCAATAGGACCGTTATGATCGTTGCGATTGGGAAAGAAACATACCAGGGAAGGTTATAAGTCATCACGCCCCACATAGTCAAAAAAGCGGCAGCCATGAAGAATTCCCCATGGGCCATATTGATCAATCCAACCACACCATAAATGATGGTGTAGCCAATTGCAATCAAGGCATAAAGGCTCCCTAACGCGATCCCATTGATTAGGAATTGTAAGAAAAGTGATGTACGCATAATTGCATTTTCCTGTTATCCTGATTATATAAACAAATCATATGAAGGCAAATTTCGCCCCCACATGATTTGTTTTTAAGTTATTTAACTAATGGTTTATTCAGGGTCTGCGATGTAACGGAAGGTCTTCTTTCCATTTATTATTTCAATAACTGGTACTCCCAACAAACCATTCCCTTCTTCGTCAAAGACTGTTAATCCTCTCGCTCCAACAAAATTAGTTGTTGCTAGAGCATCTTTGATCGCGTCTGGATCCGTGGAACCTGCTCGCTCGATTGCGTCCATTAGGATCATATAGGCATCATATCCAGTAACCGAGAATGTCTCTGGTTCCATGTCATAATCTTCACGGAATCCATCAATAAATACAATCGCTTCTGGGTGAGTGTATCCATCCGGGTGGAATTGGGCAGTGTAGGCGAAACCTTCGGCATTTTCGCCAGCTATCTCTAGCAGTTCCGGCACATCCGCGGAATCACCAGCAAGGAATGGTGCAGTGATACCAAGCTGCTTAGCTTGCTGGAGGATTGCTGCTTCTTCAGCATACTCATTCGGGGCAAAGATGATGTCCGGATCAAGTTCTTTGATTTGGGTTAATTGAGCAGTGAAATCGCGATCACCAGTCTGGAAGGAGAAATAACCCAGGATGCTGTGATCGTCACCGGTCATTTCAATAAAGTTGGTTCGGAAGTAGTTCGATAATCCAACACAGTAATCCAGGGTAATGTCAACTAACAAAACGGCGGTTTTCGCGCCCACTTCTTCAGTAGCATACTTAGCAGCTGCCCAACCCTGTACAGGATCAATAAAAGCAG
>JAUSPC010000087.1 GCA_030655835.1 Pelolinea sp. | reverse complement strand
TAATATCAGCAAACTCGTCCGGACGCAGGGTCTGGGCACATTTGTCTCCGAATCGCGTATTACATCTAAAAATTATCAATTGAATGGATTTTCTCAAGACATGAAAAGGCAGGGGCTCAAACCAGCTTCAAAGGTCCTAGAACTTTCTGCTGTCCTCCCTCCACAGGATGTTTCTCAAGATTTGCAGATCAAAAATAATGAAGCAGTCGTATTCTCCAAGAGATTACGTTTTGTGGAAGATAAGATAATAGGGTTGGATATCAGCTATTTTCCGTTCAGCCGCTTTAGTGGGTTGTTGGATGAAGACCTCGCGAATAATTCATTATATGAATTACTTATCAATAAATATGACACTATACCAACCCGCTCGTTTTATCAGATCAAATCCGTTAAGTGTCCAAGAGAGATCGCTGGTTTGCTTCAGATTGCTCCACATGAACCTGTTCTTTTTCTATCAGAAATAGTATATGATCAAAACGAAATAATTTTTGAATGTGGGTCTGAATATTACCGAGGGGATCGATACTCATTTAACATTGAGATCCGAAAGCTGAAAGATGAAGTCCTAACGGGAATTATAAATAAATCCGAATAATACGTACCCAAATATTTTTACCGTGTTAACATTAAAGAGAAACCATTATGTCACTTCAATCATTCATTAACAGCCGATTTGGTATCGGTCTCATCCTCGCTCTTGGGAAGATGTTACCACCGTTCTTAGGATATTCTCTTTGTGAAAAAGTATCTGTTTTACTGTCGGCACAAAAAAATTCTGACATTGTCAAAGCAGTCCGGGCAAACCAATGGATCATCAGCGGACGTTCTCTTTCGGCTGATGAATTGGATGAGCAGACACAGGAAACATTCCGGCAAACCTCGCGCTGGTTATACGATTTCTACCATAATGTTGATAATTACAAGAATATTTCCAACCGGGTTACACTTTCAAAAAAACTGGTTGGGTTTCTCTCTGACCGATTAGGCGGGAATGAAGGCACAATTTTGGTTGGCCCTCATCTCAGCAACTTCGATTTTGGAGGGCGGGCTATTGTCTTTCAAGGTTATGATGTCCAGGTACTTTCCTACCCACAACCTCTTGGTGGATATCAATGGCAAAACAAATTACGTAAAGACGCCGGCATGAATGTCACACCCATGTCCACCGAATCCATGCGTGCGGCGATGCAGCGATTAAAAAAAGGCGGTGGTGTTGTCACAGGAATGGATCGCCCTCTCGATCATACCAACTACCATCCGCGCTTTTTTGGATTTCCAGCCCCTGTGCCAACCAGTTATGTTCGTATGGCTCTCCAAACAAAATCAGCGGTTATAGTTCTGGTCTGCATTGGCCTTCCAGAAGAAAATTATCATGTCGAATGTTCTGACCTGATCTATATGGAACCTGACGATGACCCCGTAAAAGAGATCGAAAAGAATGCGGAAAAAGTGCTGCGGGAAGCCGAAAAATTCATTAAGGAGTATCCTTCCCAATGGGCGATGTTCTATCCTGTTTGGCCGTTCGCGTTGGAAGAGATGCCTTAATTTATAAGATCATATTATTGTTAAATATAAAGGTACAATATATTCATGATGACTGATAATAATAAACTCAAAGACATAAAAGACCACCACCGAGTTAATGACATCCTGCTTGGCCCTTTGGAACGTCCAGCTATTGCCTGGCTGGTCAAACATTTGCCAAAATGGGTGACTCCAGACCATCTTACCTTTTTGGGATTTTTGGCAGCCATATCCATTGGCGTTTGCTATTGGTTAACAAATTTCGATCTTCGTTTCATTTGGCTGGTAAATCTGGGATTTATAATTAATTGGTTTGGTGACAGCCTGGATGGGAGTTTGGCGCGCTACCGCAAGATAGAACGCCCACAATATGGTTTTTTCATTGATCATACTGTGGATACCATCAGCGAAGTATTCATCTTTCTTGGTATTGGGCTTTCACCACTTGTCAATTTTGATCTTGCCTGTATTGCCCTGGTTAGTTATTTGTGCATGGCTAATTTGGTTTATATTACGACCTCTGTTGAAGGTGAATTTAAAATTTCTTATGGATCGCTTGGACCGACAGAAGTGCGTGCGATCGCGATCATCTCCAATATCGTGATCTTCTTCATTGGAAATCCAACCATGAAATTACCGTTCGGCGAATTTTCCCTTTATAACCTGATCCTGATCGCAGTTATTTGCTTGCTGTTCTTCTTCTTTTTCTACACCACTATCACGCAGGCAATTAAATTCGAGCGTATTGACCGTGAGAAATGGTTAAAAAAAATAGAAAAAACTGAAAACAAAGAATAAAAAAAGAGTATCAATAGCAGCTAAAAAGCGCGTTTACAGTTAATCAAAATTTTATTCAATGCCTATATAAATTTTCTATGAAATATATTTCATACTATAATTGCGTGTTGAATTCATAATAAACAAATTCGGGAGAAAAAGATGATCGTCACGACAAAAAAATTATTTGAAGCCGCTTATGGAAAATATGCCATAGGTGCTTACAATATTAACAACCTCGAACAAACCATGGGGTTATTCCGAGGAAATCTTGACAGCCAGGCGCCATTCATCATCCAGCTCAGCAAAGGAGCTCGATCTTACACGAATAAGGTCATGCTGGAAAATTTGATCCGCGGTGCGGATGAAGTCTTCCCCGATGCGATCTTCGCAGTGCATCTTGATCATGGAGATGAAGAAACATGCTATGACTGCATCAACAGCGGTTTTTACAGTTCTGTGATGATCGACGCCAGTCATGAAGAATTTGATAATAATATTGCGGTCACCAAACGCGTCGTCGATGCGGCACACGCGAAAGGGATCGTTGTGGAGGCTGAGTTAGGCCAATTAGGCGGTGTTGAAGAACATGTCAAGGTGGATGAAGCCAACGCGAAATTAACTGACCCTAAACAGGCAAAAGAATTCGTCGAACGCTCTGGTTGTGATTCTCTTGCAGTCGCAATTGGCACAAGCCACGGCGCATTTAAATTCTCGGGTTCACAATCTCTGCACTTTGATGTCCTGGCAGAAATTCAAAAAAATCTTCCGGAATTCCCGCTTGTGATGCATGGATCAAGTTCAGTCCCTCAGGAAGAAGTGGAACGTATCAACAAAGCTGGCGGAGAGATCCTTGGTGCAAAAGGGGTAGACGCAACCCAATTCAAAGAGGCAGCATCCCTCGGCGTAACAAAAATAAACATTGATACCGATGGCCGCCTTGTTTGGACCCGCGTACACCGTGAAGTTTTTGCCGAACACCCGGAAGTCTTTGACCTACGAAATCCCGGTACGATCTTCATGGCAGAATACGCCAAATTTATTGCCCGAAAGAACGAATACCTTGGCAGTGCTGGCCAATTGGCCAATGTTAGAAAAATGATTTCATAACCACAATTTAGAAAAACTTTTGAAAAGGATTCGGTTGATTGAATGAAACCGTGTCCTTTTTTTTAATTTTCTTAACAATTGCTTATAATATATGAGTACAATATTAATATATTTAACAAAGGGAAAAAATGACGAAACAAAATTACTTAATAGATATGGATGGTGTGCTCATCAGCGGGAAAAAGATGATCCCAGGAGCAGATGTATTCATAGAAACTTTAAAAAAGAAGGAAATTAAATTTCTTGTATTGACCAATAACTCGATCTACACTCAGGTTGACCTCGCTCACCGCCTGCAGACGATCGGGTTAGATATCCAGGCAGAACAGATATTTACATCCGCTTTAGCAACCGCATATTTCATGAAATCACAAAAGGAACATGGGAATGCGTTTGTGATCGGAGAGGGCGGTTTAAATGTAGCTGTGCATAACGCGGGCTACATCATGACCGATCAGAACCCTGATTTCGTCGTCCTGGGAGAGACATTTGATTATAATTTCCGCCAAGTTACCAGAGCTGTCCGGCTGATCATTGAGGGTGCTAAATTCATCGCTACCAATCCCGACCCAGTCGGCCCTTCTGAAAGCGGTGTGGTCCCTGCCTGCGGTGCCATGGCAGCTTTGATAGAAAAAGCCAGTGGGTATTCACCCTTTTACTGCGGCAAACCAAGCCCATTTATGATCCGGTCTGCACTAAATTATCTGGGTGTTCACTCAGAAAACACAACCATGATCGGCGATCGCATGGATACCGATATCATTGCCGGTATTCAAAGCGGCATGGATACCATCCTGGTATTAAGCGGGGTTACCTCAAACAAGCAGATATCTGATTATCCTTATCGTCCGGGGAAAGTGGTCAAATCTGTTTCTGAGATCAAACTGTAATATCAACAATCCAAAACAACCTGCATATAACCATGCGGGTTGTTTTTTTAAGAATTGGATATGAATTATTATTAGGATGTATCGAACAAAAAACAGGACCAGATTTTATGACCTTTACGATTGAATTCCAACCAAATGGCATTCGCCTAGAATGTGCTAATTCAATAAATGGATTGGATGCGGCGCGGCAGGCAGGAATTGAATTGATTTCCGTATGCGGTGGAGAAGGAACATGCGGGAAATGTGTTGTTCAGCTTCTTTCTGATGCAGATGAGCACCCTCCCTCCGATGCCGACAAGAAGCATATTACTATTAATAAAATAGAACAAGGATTCCGACTCGCCTGCCAGCTGACAATCAACAAAAATGCCAAAATATATATCCCTGATGGATCGATTATTGAAGGTCAAATCCTTCAAACTGATGGGGAGGATATTTTTCAAAATGTGTGCCCATCAGTTAAAAAAACAACCCTCAAACTTTCCCAAGCTAATTTACAGGACTTAATTTCCGATTTCTCTCGCATTAAAAATGAATTAAATAACAAAGACCTTAGCACAGATCTAAACACTCTGCGAAAGCTCCCGCCCCTCCTGCGTGAGAATGATTGGCATATAGATATATGGACAAGAGGCAATGAAGTGTTTCATGCCACTCCGCATCAGAAAACGCGGTCCATTGGTTTGGCTGTGGATGTTGGCAGCACCAAGATCGCTTGTTACCTTATGGATCTCGCCAACGGGAGAACTCTCACCGCAAAAGGTACTCCCAACCCACAAATTGCCTTCGGAGAAGATATCATGGCCAGATTGGGATACGCTATGCAGGGTACCTCCCAGGCGGAAGAACTTTTCCATCTTACTATACATGCGATCAACCAGACAGCATTAGAGATGTGTCAGCGAATTGGTCTAACTCCTGAAGATATTGATGATATTTGTATCGTTGGCAACACAGCCATGCACCACTTCTTTTTGAATTTGCCAACAGGTTCTTTGGCAGTATCCCCATTCGTTCCTGTTACAACCGATCCACTTTACCCATCCGCTAAAGAATTGGGGATCAATTCCAAACCTGGGGCAGGTGTGTATGCACCGCCAGTTATAGCAGGGTTCATCGGATCAGATCATCTCGCTTTCCTCTACGCCGCTGGTTTTGGCGAAGATTCACGCGTACGGTTAGGTATTGACATTGGGACGAACACTGAAATAGCGCTGCAAGTGAAAGGCCGCATCGTCAGCGTGTCCACCGCATCAGGTCCCGCCTTTGAAGGCGCTCACATCAAGTATGGTATGCGTGCCGCGAATGGGGCGATCGAACATGTTCACATTTCTGAAAATGGGGAGATCTCATTACAGGTGATCGGAGATCAAGCGCCAATTGGCATCTGCGGATCAGGCATCTTGGATGCTGTCGCACAAATGCGGGTGCGGGAAATCCTTAACCATCGTGGGCGGATCGATAAATCAGCGTCAAACGTAAAATTGGATAAACAAGGTAAACCCGAATTCACTTTAGCTTATGGAGAGAAACCAATAACGCTTTCCCAAACAGATGTGGATCAGATCCTGCTTGCGAAAGGAGCTATCAGAGCTGGGATTGATATTCTGATGGATCATCTAGGGATAGATCTCTCAAATATAGAGGAAATTGTTATTGCTGGTGCTTTTGGCTCATACATGCTCCCAGAGCACGCAATGGGAATCGGGATGCTGCCATCTATCCCCCTTGAGCACATCAAAACGATCGGTAATGCAGCCGGAACAGGCGCGCGCATGATGGTTGCCTCCACAAATTCGAGGAGACAGACAGAGGACTTAACCAAACGAATAGAATATCTCGAATTGACTACTTATAAAGATTTTGATATGTTCTATGCCCGAGGCATCAAGGCATAATAAAAATTTCACGCTTGCCAATTGCTTACCAATCTGGTTAATATTTTCTTTCTTAACCGGAATTCATCGTCATAACAAATAAAGCCGCAGCGACTAGGGTAATAAAGATTGTCAATCCTATCGTGAAATAATTCTGCGCTCGCTTGTTTCTATATTGCCCCATTAGGTCAATATCGTTTACTAACTTCAGAGCAAGAATCAGCAGTACAGGTAGAAATATTGCATTGACGGTCTGTGATAACCACATAATTCTGAACAACGGAAGACCCGGGATCAGCACAAATAACGCGCTAAACACGATGATTCCGATATAAAGCCAATAGAAAAAGGGAGCATCATCTTTTCGTTGGTCAAGGCCGCGCTCCCAACCAAATGCTTCTGAGATTGCATAAACAGTTGATAATGGAAGCACAATTGCCGCAAGGATAGACGCACCCATCAACCCCGCAGTAAACAATAACCCCGCCCATTCTCCGGCCAGAGGTGCGAGTACGAGCGCTGCTTCTTCAGAGCTCTCTACTCTAATGCCTGAAATGAATAAAGTGGCTCCTGTACTGATTATAATGAAAGCAGAAACTAGGTTCCCCCAAGTAGCCCCAAATATCACGTCCGCCTTAGTCAAAGGATAATCATCAATTTCTACGCCTTTATCAACCACCGATGACTGCATATAAAAGAAACCCCATGGAGTGATCGTCGTGCCAACAGTTGCCAAAACAGCAAGGATGTAATTTGTGTCCGCCTCAAAAGTAGGTGTGATTGCGTTCCTCAATATCTCTCCAAAATCCGGTTTTAACATGAACACAGTAACAATGTAACTAAGTGATGAGAGGCTCATGATGAGCAAAAATTTTTCTACATTCTTATATGTACCGCGTAATACAAAAAAACCAATTAGAAGTGCCACCAAAGGAACCAAAATAAATCTACTTATCCCTAAAAGTTCTCCGCCAGATGCAATTCCGGCAAATTGCGCGATGGTTGTTCCGAGATTAGCGATTAGCAAGCTGATCATTGCAAAAAATGTAATTTTGACTCCAAATTTTTCGCGAATAAGATCCGCTGTCCCTTTCCCTGTTACTGCGCCAAGCCTGGCCGCCATTTCCTGAATTATCACCTCTCCAACAGTTATCAGTAGAATTATCCACAGAAACTTGTATCCATAATATGATCCCACGCGGGAATAGGTTGCAATTCCTGGCGCATCATTATCAGCAGACGCGGTGATCAGGCCAGGCCCTAAGACAGCTAAAAATAGCCATAATCGCCTGAAAATAGACAGCTTTGTTGTTTTCTTCTTCATAAAAACCCTCTATGTTAGAAAAAACGTGGTAATCGTTTTTTGTAAGCGGTAGGTAATATTGTGTCAATGGCATCATCAAGAGTTACAATACCCAACATCGTATTATTGCTTTCATCTATAACGGGAATTGCCAGTAAGTCATATTTTGCTATCAGATATGCAACCTCATTTTGAGGAATAAATGGCGTCACTTTTATTGGATTCTGCTCCATTAATTGATTTATCATCGTCTCTGGATGCGCCATAACAAGGTCCCGAAGATAAATTACGCCTATCAGGCGATTTTCTTTATCCACAACATAGATATAGTACATTTCTTCAACTTCTTGAGCGTCTTCCGAGGAACGCAAGAAATCTATTGCATCACCGGCTGTGATTCCATCGTTGATCCACGCGTAATCGGTTGTCATAATACCCCCAGCGCTATCTGGCGGATAATCCAAGAGAGAGCGAATATCCTGCGCTTCGTTTTCTTCCATCAACTCAAGAAGCTCATTGCTTGTTTTCTCTGGCATGCTGGAAAGCAAGTCAGCTGCCTCATCCGGATCCATCTCCGCGAGCACATCGACAGCTTTTCCAATTTCAAGCCTGGAGATCACGTCAAGTTGTGTTTTCACAGGGCTTTCTTCTAATGTGTCTGCCAATACCTCATTATTCATTTCTTCTAAAATTGATTGGCTTGTCGCTCGATCTAGATCGCTTATGATCATCGCAATATCAGCTGGCGGCAGTTTGCTGATCTTTTCGCGGGATTTATTTAATCGTAAAGGTTCTTCATCCTCAACATGAGCAACATCTTTCCAGGCAATTACCTCTTTCTTGAATGGTTTATTTATTAATGATGCAAAACCTTCCGCTGGCTTTTCCAACCCTAATCTTCGTAATAAACCCAGATTACTTACATCTACACCTGTTACTACATACCCTCCTTTTGAATATGCAATCTGGACATCATTTACTCGAACGACTCTCCTGCCTTCAACATCAACAATTTGATGATCAAGGATTTGTTTTTTAAGTCGAAGTTCATAACCAACCATCTGATATTGTTCAATATCTACTTCGGGGATTTTCAAAGTAATGCTGGGATACAAGCTGCCAATCTGCTTCATCGGAATATAGATAGCAGTGTCTTTTTTATTGACTAATTCAAGCGCAACAACCTGGGTAAATGGTTTTTCTGCGGAAACCGATAACAATTCCCTGCATCTCCCTATGTCTTTTCCCCATACATCCCACACCCGCTGATTTATAATATTACTGACATAAATCATTTTTACCTCCAATTTGTGGCCAAAAAATAAACCCTCGGCGCGGTTTCGCATGAGCACCGAGGGTTAAACCACCGATAACAACCTGTTATGGTTTAAGCTATAATACCTCCCGGTGCGGATGTTTCCGCATGGAAAAGAGCCGATCGTCTATTAGGGTCAGGGTCCAAATCTATTGTGTAATCTTCTTTTTTCATTTTTGCTTTCAAGTGTTTAGTATACGCCTATTACCTAATGCAAGTCAAGGATTTTCAGAATTATTTTAAGAAAATCCTAATATTAGGTCAATTTTCAAAGCTAACCCAAGTTACTTTGGATCGCCCAAACTGGTAATCTTACCCAACATGGTCACAGATTTCTTGATATGCGGATTGCCATAATATTCCACACTGCCAATTCCAGTAATGGTCACATCCAACTCTCCGGTCACCCACAACTGTGTTCTCCCAACGCCGCTTAGAACCACTTTGGCTGTCTTGGATTTCAGCTTATGACCGCTGAAGTTTCCCGCTCCTGTTAAAGTAACAAATAAATCATTTACTTTTCCATCCACAGCTATCTTCCCAGCTCCGGGCATTTCAGCTTTTAGTATATTCGCTTCAAGGCCAGTTACTTTCACATTAGATGCGCCTGTCATTGTTAAAGCCAAGTCCTTCGCCTTAATCTCTTTAACTTCCACATCCGCTGCTCCGGTGATCTCTAATTTTTCCAACTCTTTTACTGTAATGTACATGCGAATATCGTTGGAGGAAAGAAAATCAAATCCCGCGCTTAGTTTTTCAATAAAATCCCGCCCGACATCGATGACTAATTTTCCGTCTTTTACAATGGTAATTATTCGGCTGACAACAATATCATCTCCCTCTATTTCAACTTTTTGTTGTTTTCCCTGATCAACAAATATCTTCCCGATCCCCCGCATACTGATCTGAGTAAAATCACCCAATTCTCTAATTTCTGTTTTTCGTTCCGCCATTTTCAAACTCCTTCATGTTTTTATGTGGTCAATAATATATACGCAGATAGGTGTAAAAAGTTGTTTTAACAATAAACAGCACAGAATAAAGCTGTGCTGTTTATTTCATTACAATAACCGTATTTACCGCAATGCAGGCTTTATCCAGAGACTTACATACCGAATAAACCTCCAATCAAATTGCGAAGAAGAATTGCAATAACTGAGCTGATCACCCAGCCAATGATAACCGCCCCAATCGTCTGCGGCCATTCCAGATCAAGCGCTTCTTTAGCCGCAATGAACCAGGCCGCCAACCCGGCAAAAGCCGCAATCAGTGCGAATGGCCCGGTTATACAAACCAATGTGGGTGAGATTGCCCCGAGGATTCCAACAAAACCTATAATACTCCACACATTTGCTAAACCCAACATGCGAACCATCTCTTCAAAGGATACGTCAGCTTTAAAAATAGTTTTGCCTGCCCAGCTGATGGCAAAACAGCCAAGGGCAAAACCTAGCACCGCGGTAATGGTGCCAGTAATTGTACCCATTAGCCAACTTCCACCATCAACATGAACCAATGCCGCATTAGCGCCTAACTGGCTTAGAAAAGCCACTACAGCTACAATCACCCAGGCCGTTGGCGTGAATGACGCATCCTCTTCAACTTCTTTATATACTTCATTTTTGAATGTAAACACTTTTATAATTCTTTCGATCATAACAACCTCCATTTTTCTTTGAAATTATTTGATTAAAATGGTTTATAGAATTAACCCTAAGCTAGTGTAACGAATTTTCTGTAATTTCAAAAAAGAGTGGATCACGGTATCCTTTCAGAAGTCAATTAAACAAAAGAAAGGATAAGACCATGATCTAC
>JAUSPC010000081.1 GCA_030655835.1 Pelolinea sp. | reverse complement strand
TGGGATGTCGATCGTTGTTTCCGGAAAAGTCGATATGTATTTAGGCCGCTATGTGATGAACAGTCCCGAATGGGAGCCGCTTGACAAAGAACAGATCCATACAAACAGGATCGTTCCAATTTATCCCGCAACCTCAGGAATCACTCAGCGTCAAATAAGAAATATCATCAAGAAAAATCTGAACTTTTGGACGGTAAAGGTCAAAGAATATTTTCCAGATCAGTTGATCAAAAAAGAAAATATCAATTCAATTTCTGATGCCCTTTTACAGATCCACTTTCCTGAGTCAATTGAATCTTTAGATCAAGCGCAGAAAAGATTTGCATTTGAAGAGATTTTCTTTCTGCAATTAGGTGTCCTACTACAAAAAGTCAGGTGGCAGACAAATGAAGCCAGGAGGTTTTCACTTTCTGAAAAGATACTTAACGATCGTATCTCCCGACTGCCTTACGAGCTTACCTCTGCACAGGTAAACGCAATAAATGACATTCAAAATGACCTTGTTGCCGGCCGACCGATGAATAGATTGCTCCAGGGTGATGTGGGATCAGGAAAAACCGTTGTCGCGAAATTCGCGATCGAATACATTATGGACAATAATGCACAAGCTGCCATCTTGGCACCTACGAGCATCCTTGCAGAACAGCACTTTACAACGTTATCACAGTTGCTGATCGATTCAGGTTCCATTTCCACTAATGAGATCGCTATATTGATTGGGAATACACCCCAAAAAGAAAAAGAGGGGATCTTAGAGAACCTGAAAAATGGAAAGATCAAATGCCTGATCGGAACACACGCACTGCTTGAAGATCCGGTTGTTTTTAATGACCTACAAATTGCCATTATAGATGAACAACATCGGTTTGGAGTGAATCAGCGTAATACACTACGTGCTAAAGGCGAGAATTTACACCTTCTAGTGATGAGCGCAACCCCAATCCCTCGATCATTAGCGCTAACCGTTTATGGGGATCTTGATGTCACCATAATTGATGAAATGCCGCCAGGAAGAAAACCCGTGGAAACTTTGTTATTAAGTCATGCTGAAAGAAACAAAGCATATCAAATGATAGCGGATCAGATAGAAAGAGGATTTCAAGCCTTCATTGTGTATCCAATGATCGATTCTGAAGATAGCGAAGAAATGTACACATCAGTAGTGAAAGAATATAAACGCATCCAAAAGAATGTTTTCCCGGAACTTAAAATTGGTCTAATGCACGGAAAATTAAAACAATCGGAAAAAGACACGATTATGGATGATTTCAGGCACCATAAATATGATGTTCTCATTTCAACAACAGTGATCGAAGTAGGTGTGGATATTCCGGATGCCTCCATTGTGCTGATCGAAAGTGCCAATCATTTCGGATTGGCACAACTACACCAGATCAGAGGCCGTGTTGGGAGGAATTCTGAAGATTCATTTTGCATACTGATCCCCGATAATGATGATGCCATAGAAAATGAACGGCTGGTTGCAATGACGAAGTCAAATGATGGATTTAAATTGGCGGAGATCGACCTAAATTATCGCGGACCCGGAGAATTTCTCGGTACGCGTCAGTCTGGATACGCTGGGTTTAGGTTTGCCAATTTATCTGATATCAAATTAATTGAATCAAGCAGAAAACAAGCACAGTATATAATTAATACTGATCCTAACTTAGACCAACCAGATCATTACTTATTAAGAGAACAGTTATTTTACTTTTGGCCTGAAATAAAACTTTAGGTTGTAATAAGAAAAAATGAGGAGATCAAAAACATGATAAAAGCGATCTTTCCCGGTACGTTCGATCCTATCCATTATGGTCATATTGATATTGCGTTACGGGCTTCTAAATTATTCGACGAATTGATCATCGCTGTATATGACCGCCCCCTTAAGAATCTACTTTTTTCCCCCTCTTCCAGAATTGATCTTGTTAAACAATGCTTTAAAGACGAAAATAATATTCATGTGGTCGGGTATAACAATTTAACAGTTGATTTCTGTAAAGAGCAAGGGGCCAAGGTGATCGTCCGCGGATTAAGGGTATTTTCAGATTTTGAATATGAATTTAGAATGGCGCTAGCCAACAAACGCCTTGCCAAGGATATTGAAGTTGTTGCATTGATCACCAGCGAACAGCATACTTTCCTTTCATCAACTACGGTCAAAGAGATCGCAGCGTTAGCCGGAGATATTTCAACAATGGTTCCACCACATGTGAATGATAAATTAGCAGAAAAAATGTTATTGATCGGTGAAACAAAGCGATTAGACCATCACACTTCTTTGCGAGATTGAAAAAAACATATACAATTGTTTAAAGAGGATTATAAATGGATATATTGCATTTGGTAGATCGGTTGGAGGAACTTTTCAATGAAAGCAACTCTCTCCCACTGACAAAAAAAGTATTAATTGATGAAGAAAAATTACTTGATCTTATTGATCAGATGCGATTGGCTATCCCAGAAGAAATAAAAAATGCTCAGTCAATAATAAATCAAAAAGATCGCATTACTGCTCAATCCAAAGAGGAAGCAAACAGAACTCTCTTATTGGCAAAAGAACAAAGCGAGATACTGGTTTCAAAGGATGCGGTGGTTCAGGAAGCAAAAATAATTGCTGAAGAAATAATAAAGAAAGCCAAAGATGAAACAGAGCTGATCAAAAAAGAAGCAGATCAATATGCTATCGACTCATTGGATCATTTAGAGATAGAGTTATCCAAAATTCTAGCTCAGGTAAGAAATGGAATAGCCACACTGAAAGATAACCAGGTAGGAAATACTACTCAACCTGAGAAAAGTTTTGAAAGTTCATCTAGTGATCCATTAATGCAACCTTGATGATATCATCCATGTGATCCAGAGGGATTATTTCAAGCACTTTCTTTATTTTCGAACTGATTTCAACCAGATCTTTTTTATTTTTGCCCGGAATGATAATTTTCTTTAGTCCTGCGCGATGAGCCGCTAAAATCTTTTCGCGTAACCCCCCAACCGGAAGGACCTTACCCCTTAGAGTAATTTCACCAGTGAGACCAACATCATGAAAGGTCTTTCTTTTTGTTAAGGCTGAAATCATCGCCAGGCATAGAGTGATCCCGCCGCTTGGACCATCCTTCGGAACAGCACCCTCAGGAATATGAATATGGATATCCATTTTCTCGAATGTTTCCATTTTTATATTAAATTCTTTTGCCCTTGATTTGATAAAAGTTAATGCCGTTTGCGCTGATTCTTGCATCACATCACCAACTTGGCCAGTCACATTCAGGTTTCCTTTTCCTTCAAAAACAGAAACTTCAACCGGCATGATCTCTCCGCCATTTTCGGTCCATGCGACAGCATAAGCAACCCCAATTTCATCGTTCTCTTCAGCCATAAATGGAAAGTATTGCGGAGGGCCTAAATATTTCTCAACGCCTGCAGAGGTAAGCTTTTTCCCGATTTTTTTGGAATTTTCCAATTTCAATTTCGAGATTTTTCGGCAAATCTTTCCGATCTGTCGTTCCAAATCTCTTACACCTGATTCGTATGTGTAGTTCTGAATAATGTCCAATATGATTGGCTGCGGAAATTCAATATCCTCATAAGAAAGACTGTTTTCTAATATTTGTTTTTCAATAAGATGTCTCTGGGCAATCTCGACTTTCTCTTCCAAAATATATCCGGGGAATTCAATTATCTCCATCCGATCCAACAGAGCGGGTGGGATATTATCTGTAGTGTTTGCGGTTGTGATAAAGAAAACATTCGACAAATCATATGGTAATTCAAGATAATGGTCTGAGAAAGAATTATTCTGTTCTTTATCGAGAATTTCAAGTAATGCAGCCGCAGGATCTCCCCGGTAATCGTATCCCATTTTGTCAATTTCATCTAACATGAACAATGGATTAAGCGTCCCCGCTCTTTTCATTGTTTGTATGATGCGTCCGGGTAATGCACCGATATACGTTCTGCGGTGACCACGAATTTCAGCTTCATCTTTTATCCCGCCTAATGAAATTCGGACGAACTCTCGTTTAATTGCTTTTGCTATTGAAAGCCCGAAAGAAGTTTTCCCTGTTCCTGGAGGACCAATAAAACATAAAATAGGTTGCTTTGTGTTTTCTGAGCGCAATGATTCAACGGCAATATATTCCAGTAATCTATCTTTAGCTTTACTCAGACCAAAATGATTCTTTTCTAATATCTTTTCTATCTGCTGCATATCGAGATTATCAATGGATTTCTTGAACCAAGGCACGGACAATAACCATTCAATATAATTTCTGACAATACTTGTTTCAGGAGAAAGTGAGTTTCCTGACGATAAACGTCGAATCTGCCCTTCTAATACTTCTTTCACTTCTTTTGGTAATTCTTCTTCCTGAACCCTTCGAGCATATTTATTTATCTCTTCTTCCCAAATATCACCTTCACCTAGTTCAACATTAATTGCTTTTACTCTTTCTCTGAGATAGAAATCCCTCTGACTTTTATCGACCTCCCGCTGTACACTCGATCGCAGTTCTTCTTCTATCTGAAGAATCTCCAATTTATTTAATGCTAAGTTTTTTACAAAAGATAATCTCTGTATAGGGTCATATATTTCAAAAATTTCAACTCTTTCCGTAAAAGAGAACCCTATTGCAGTACAAACCATGTCCGCTAACCAACCGGGAGAAGATATTGAATTAATTAAAATATGTGCTTCTTCAGGTATTGAACGGTCAAGTTGTAGAATATTTTCAAAAAGCGATTTCGTCAGATTGATCAGGGCTTGATCTTTGTTACTAATTTCTACTATAAGTTCTTCAATCGGGTTGGCAGCAACACTGACAATTTCA